>CAZNNJ010000272.1:0-7181 GCA_964574305.1 uncultured Rhodospirillales bacterium
TCGAGCGGCAGAAACGTCCGGGAGGGATAGGTCGCGGCCGCCCGACGCTCGGCCTCGAATTTGCGCTGCTCGGTGATCGTATAAGTGACATCGCCGAACAGGGGCACCTGGCGGTCATGCCCGTTCGTGTCGTTGTCGTAATCGGCACCGCCCGGCAGCAGCCCCTGGCCCCAGGCGGTGATCATATTCTGGCCGAACAGATAGTGGGTCAGCGCCGGCAACTGCGGATCGTTGATCTGCTCGTTGCTGTTCTGCATGTTCTGGGCATAGAACACGCCCGCCACCCAGGTCAGGGGCGCATCCTTGTCGTTCGACTGGACCCGGAACTCCTCCGTTACATTGCTCTGCTTGTTGGAGATGATGTTCCGCGACACGTAGGGGCCGAAGCCCGGCAGGTTGATGCCGCCCGGGTTCAACAGCACGGTATGATTGGCGCAGGGCGTGCAGCCGTTGCCGTTCGGATCGGTACCGCCGCTGGTGATCTGCTGGAAATAGGACAGGTTGTAGAGCGTGCCGCTGTAGCCCTGTACCGTCTCGAACCGTGAGAAATAGGACGAGTTCGAAATGAACTCGATATCGTCCAGATCGTACTTCACATTCAGGCTGACCAGGTCGAACCGGTCGTCGTCGCGCATGTTCTCCGGTGTGCCGTCGATGAAATGGCCGTCGTTGCGGTCCGACAGGCCGACCCAATACTGGTCGTAATTGTTCTTCGAGCGCTGCTGGAAATTGTAGGCCGGAGTGATGGTCAGGTTGTCGATCGGCGCGACAGTGAAGGCGGCGCGCACGACATAGGTGTTGGTGCGGTTGGCGTCAGGCTCGGTCACCTGGCCGCTATAGGGGTCGATCTTGTCGATATAGCCGCCGTCCCGCCGGGCCCAGCCCGAGACGCGGAAACCGAGCTTGTCCTCGACGATCGGCCCGCCGACCGCCAGCCCGCCTTCGAAGCTCAGGCCGCCCCCTTCCGTGCCGGCCAGCTCGGTATGGGCCATGCCGGTGAAATCGGTCAGGCTCGGCTGGGGCGTGATATAGCGCACGGTGCCGCCCTCCGACCCGGCGCCGAACAGGGTGCCTTGCGGACCGCGCAATATCTCCACCCGATTGAGGTCGAAGACATAGGGCAGGGCGTTGTTGGCGTTGAGGCCCAGCGCGCGCAGCTGGATCGGCGTGTCGTCGATATAGATGCCGGTCGTCGCCGAGCCGGCCGAGGACTTGATGCCGCGGATGGATATGGCGTTCGAGTCGTTGTCGAAATCGACGCCTGGCGTGTACTTGGCCAGATCGGCGAAGGACTTGACCTCAAGAATATCCATCTTCGCCGCGCTGAAGGCGCTGACGCTTTGCGTCACCTTGCTCAACGCCTGGGCCCGGCGCGTCGCAGTGACGGTGATTTCTTCCATCGCCGGCGGGCCGCCGGCGGCCTGTTCCGACGCCGGTGGCGCATCGGCGTTTTGCGCCTTAGCGCCAGAGAGGGGGGCGCCGAAGGCGATGAGGAGGGGAATGAGCGCCGCCGACGCGAGAAGCGGCTTACGGCAATCTGACATGTGGCTCATGACTGGCACCGCTGGTCTATTGGCCCGCTGATTTTGACCGACCGTTCCACCTCACCGGGAGTCTGTCAAGGCACTGTGATCACATATTGTTTGCGGTGCGGCAAATTTCTTCGGGTTCCTGTGGTGATCATGCAACCAATTGGGGTAAGCCCATGCGGGATTGAACGGCAAATTGTGCAACAGGTGGCGTGAAAGGGGTTGACCAAATCCGATCTGTGATCACACTTGCAGGATCATGACTGAACTCACCCTGGAACACTGGCGGCGGCGCGCGGGCGAGGCGCGGCGCGACTGGCCCGCCTTCATCGACGGGCGCACCGTGCCGGCCGTCTCCGCCAAGCAATTCCCGATGGTCGATCCGGCAACCGGGACCGAATGGGCGCGTGTCGCTTGCTGCGACGCCGCCGACATCGACCTTGCGGTCAAATCGGCCCGCGCCGCCTTCGAGGACCGGCGCTGGGCCGGGCTTAAGCCGCGCGAGCGCAAACGCATCCTGCTCAGGCTGGCCGAGCTGATGCGGGAGCATCGCGAAGAGCTGGCGCTGCTCGAGACCCTGTCGGTCGGCAAGCCGATCGCCCAGGCGCTGTCGATCGATCTGCGCGCCGCGCCGGACGTGATCGCCTATTACGCTGAGGCCTGCGACAAGGTCTATGACCAGATCGCGCCGACCGGGGACAACGATGTCGCCCTGATCGTCAAGGAGCCGCTCGGCGTGGTCGGGCTGGTGGTGCCGTGGAATTTTCCGCTGATGATGGCGTGCTGGAAGCTGGGCCCGGCCTTGGCCGCCGGCAATTCGGTGGTGCTGAAGCCGGCCGAGCAATCGCCGCTCTCGGCGCTCAGGCTGGGCGAGCTCGCGATCGAGGCCGGGCTGCCGGTCGGCGTGCTCAATGTCGTGCCGGGCTTCGGCGAGACGGCGGGCAAGGCGCTGGGCCTGCATCCCGATGTCGATTGCATTGCCTTCACCGGCTCGACCGAGGTGGGCAAGCTATTCCTGACCTATTCCGGCCAGTCCAACATGAAGAAGGTCTGGCTGGAATGCGGCGGCAAGACGCCGAACATCGTCATGGCCGACTGCCTGGACGTCGACGCCGCGGTCTCGGCGGCCGTCGAGGGCGTGTTCTTCAACCAGGGGGAGATGTGCACCTCCGCCTCGCGCCTGCTGGTCGACCGCAAGATCAAGGACCGGTTCTTGGAAGGGTTGCTGAAGCATACGAACGCCTGGGCGCCGGGCAATCCGCTCGACCCCGCCACGGTCAACGGCTCGATGATCAGCGCCGGCCATATGAAAACGGTGCTGTCCTACATCCAGTCCGCTCGTGACGAGGGGGCGCAGATCGCGGCCGGCGGCGGGCAAGTGCTGAAGGAAACCGGCGGCGCCTTCGTCGCTCCGACGCTGCTCGACAAGGTGACGCCCGCCATGCGGGTGGCGCGGGAGGAGATTTTCGGCCCGGTCCTGTCGATCATCGAATTCGACGGCGAGGATGAGGCGATCCAAATCGCCAACAGCACGGTCTATGGGCTGGGCGCGGCGATCTGGACCGGCAATATTTCAACCGCGCACCGCATGGCGCGGCGGGTCAGGGCGGGCATCGTCTATGTCAACTGCTTCGACGCCGACGACATCACAACGCCGTTCGGCGGCTACAAGCAGTCCGGCATCGGCCGGGACAAGTCGCTGCACGCGATCGACAAATACACTGAGACGAAAACGGTCTGGATTCGGATTTGACCATGGCACTGACGATCGACGCCGGCGCACGCACGACGGCTGAATGGAAATCGCTGGATTCGGCGCATTTCCTGCACCCCTTCACCGACCACAAGGCCCTGCACAAGGAGACCAGCCGCATCATCACGCGGGCCGAGGGGCTCTATCTGTGGGATTCGGACGGGACCCGCATCCTCGACCTGATGGCCGGGCTGTGGTGCACCGCGGTGGGCTATGGCCGCAAGGAGCTTGCGGCGGCCGCGGCGGCGCAGATGATGCAGCTGCCCTTCTACAACGCCTTCTTCAAGACGGCGACGCCGCCGGCGATCGAGCTGGCGGCGCGGCTGACCAAGCTGGTCGGCATGGATATGAACCATGTCTTCTTCGCCACCTCGGGGTCCGAGGCGGTGGATTCGATCATCCGGCTGGCGCGGCACTATTGGGCGCTGAAAGGCAAGCCGGCGAAGAAATGGGTGATCAGCCGGCAATACGGCTATCACGGCTCGACCCTGGCCGGGGCCTCGGCCGGCGGGATGGCCGACATGCACCGCCAGGCCGGCGACCTGCCGTTCTTCGCCCAGGTGATGACGCCCTATTGGTTCGGCCATGGTGGCGAGATGAGCGAAGACGAGTTCGGCATCGCCGCCGCCCGGTCGCTCGAGGCCAAGATACTCGAGCTTGGCGCCGAAAACGTCGCCGCCTTCATCGCCGAGCCGATCCAGGGCGCCGGCGGCGTCATCATCCCGCCGGACAGCTATTGGCCCGAAATCCAGCGCATCTGCCGCGAGCACGACATTTTGCTGGCGGCCGACGAGGTGATCTGCGGCTTCGGCCGGACCGGCACATGGTTCGGCTCGTACACTTACGGCATCGAGCCCGACCTGATGTCGCTCGCCAAGGGCATCACCTCGGGCTATGTGCCGCTTTCGGCGGTGATGGTCGGCGACCGGGTCGCCGACACGCTGATCGAGGAGGGTGGGGAGTTCCATCACGGCTTCACCTATTCCGGCCACCCGGTCTCGTGCGCCGTAGCGCTGGCCAATCTCGACATCATCGAGAATGAAGGGCTGGTGGAGCGGGGTGCGTGCCAGGGCGCCAAGCTGGTCGCCGCGCTGCGCTCCGCGGTCGGCGACCATCCGCTGGTCGGCGAGATCCGCGTCAAGGGCCTGATCGGCGCGATCGAGCTGGTGCGGGACCGCAAGACGCGGCAGATGTTCCCGTCCGACATGGCCGTCGGCATGATCTGCCGGAAGCACTGCCTGGCCAACAACCTGATGATGCGGGCGGTGCGCGACACGATGATCTTCGCGCCCGCGCTCGTCATCGGCGACAGCGAGATCGCGGAGTTCGTCGAGATTTTCGCCCGCGTGGTCGATCTGACCTGGCGGGAAGTGGGGGCCTGAATTCATGGACGACAAGGCGCTTGGCATGGACCGCCCGATCGCGCGGCGCGATTTCCTGAATGGGGTCGCGCTGACCGTCGGGGCGGCGATGCTGGGTGAAGCGTCGTCTGTCTTGGCCGATGCCGAGACCCAGGACCAGGCCGGCTATTACCCGCCGGCGCGAACCGGCCTGCGCGGCAGCCATCCCGGCTCGTTCGAGGCGGCGCATGCGCTGCGCGACGGCACGCTCGCAGTGCCGACCGGCAGGCTGAAGGGCGACGAAGAGTTTTACGACCTGATTGTCGTCGGTGGCGGCATCAGCGGGCTTTCCGCCGCTTATTTCTTCCGCGAGCGCAAGCCGAACGCCAAAATCCTGATCCTCGACAATCACGACGATTTCGGCGGCCACGCCAAGCGCAACGAGTTCATGCTGAACGGCAAGCTGGCGCTGATGAACGGCGGCACCCTGGAGATCGACAGCCCGCGCCCCTACAGCGTGGTCGCCTCAGGCCTGCTCAGGAAGCTTGGCGTCGATCCGGTCAAGCTGGACGAGGACTGCAGCAAGGAGGATTTCTATAAATCCTTGGGCCTCGGCCGCGGCATCTTCTTCGACAAGGAAAGTTTCGGCGCCGACAAGCTGGTCGTCTCGGGCGAGGGCAAGCCCTGGGCCCAGGTTCTGGCCGACGCGCCGCTGTCGCCCCAGGTGAAGGCCGATATCGCCCGCCTCTACGAGGCCAAGACCGACTATATGCCGGGCCTGTCGTCGGACGAGAAGAAGGCCCGGCTGGCGCGCATGTCCTATGCCGACTACCTGACGAAGGTCGCCAAGGCCGATCCAGGCGTGGTCAGGGTCTTCCAGGCGATGACGCACGGCGAATGGGGTGTTGGCATCGATGCGGTCGGTGCGCTGGAGGGGTGGCCGTTTCACTTGTCGGGGCTCCAAGGGCTGGTGTTCTCCGCCGGCCCCCCGCCGCATATGGGCGTGACCGCCTCCGGCTATGCCGAGGGCGGGTCCGACACTTTCCATTTCCCCGACGGCAACGCCTCGATCGCCCGCCTGCTGGTGCGCAGCCTCGTGCCGGGGGTGCTGACCGGCCACACCGCCCAGGATATCGTGACCGCAAAGGCCGATTATACCAGGCTCGACCGGTCCGGCGCTCAGGTCCGCATCCGGCTCTCCAGCCTGGCGGTCAAAGTCACCAATATCGACGATAAGACGCCGAAGCCTGCCGTCGAGGTGGTCTATACCCGCGCCGGCCAACTGCACAGCGCCCGCGCCGGGCTTTGCATCATAGCCAGCTGGAACATGATGATCCCCTATCTCTGCCCCGAGATGCCCGAGCCGCAGAAGGTGGCGCTGCATTATCTGGTGAAGACGCCGCTGGTCTACACAACGGTCGCGCTGCGCAATTGGCAGGCTTTCAAGACGTTGGGCATTTCTTTCGTCTATGCGCCGGGCTCGTTCCATGCCGGCTTCGGTCTCAATCCGACCGTCGATATCGGCGACTATAAAAGCCCGCGCTCGCCCGACGAGCCGATCCTGATCCGCATGTTCAAGACGCCGTGCAAGCCCGGCCTGGACGAGCGCGAGCAGAACCGCGCCGGGCGCGCCGAACTGCTCGCCACCCCATTCGAAACCTTCGAGCGCAATATCCGCGACCAGCTTCAGCGCACGCTGGGGCCGGGCGGGTTCGACGCGGCCCGCGATATCACCGGCATCACCGTCAACCGCTGGCCGCACGGCTACGCCTACGAATACAACCCGCTCTTCGACCCCGACTGGACCGAGCGCGAGCAGCCGCATGTCGTCGGCCGCGCGCCTTTCGGCCGGATTACCATCGCCAACTCGGATTCCGGGGCGGCGGCCTACACGGATTCCGCCATCGATCAGGCCTATCGCGCGGTGGGTGAGGCGTTTGCCATCGCTGGGTAGGCGCCCGTAAACCTTCCGGACCCGGCCATTCGACCGCTAGGGTTTTGTCTCCATTCCTTGCAGCAAGCGGAGCGGATTGAGCGGACCGATCGGGATCAGTTCGAAGCTCATGAGATGGGCTTGGCCCAGCGGGAGTTTGTCGAGCATCTCATGAGCGGCCGCGATATCGGTAACATTCAGTATGAACGCCACACCTCGCCGCCCTTGAAGCGAATACCATTGGTCGATCTTGCCATCCAGGTAGAGGTCGACGGTGTTCTTGGCCTCCTCCGGCAGGATTTCGAAGACCTTGGCCTGCTCGACACCGGGATTGATGGTTCCGATAGCGAGGATTTTTGTGGTCGGCGTCGTTTTCATGGAAGGCTCCTGTGCGTATGCAGGGCCAAAGCCGGCGAGGCAGCAAAGCAGCGCCAGGCCGGCTATAACAATGTGCTTCATTTTGGTCCCTGCCGATTGAGTGAAGATCAGGCGACCGGGCGAACCAGCTGGGCGAGCATGGCCTGCCCGGCGGGAATTCATAGAGATTTTCCATCTTTTTCTTGAACGTCTCGATCCGATCCAGCGCGACCCGCCACTTTGATAATGGCCTAGAACTTCGTATTGGG
>CAZNNJ010000273.1:0-7101 GCA_964574305.1 uncultured Rhodospirillales bacterium
AAAGGCACGCACCGTCGGCGGAAAGCCCGTGCTGATGCCGGTCGACCTCCCGGAGCCGGCTAAGCTGGTGTCGCTAGGGCCGGTCCTGTTCCAGCGCTTCGGCCGCCTGGATATCTGGGTCGCCAACGCCGCCGAATTGGGCCAACTCTCCCCCCTGCCCCATGCCGACCCGAAGCATTGGGACAAGGTGCTGGCTGTAAACCTGACCGCCAACCAGCGCCTGGCCGCGACCTTGGACCCGCTGCTGCGCAACGCGCCCAAGGGCCAGGCCGTCTTCATCACCGACGGCGCCGCCGTTTCCCACAAGGCCTATTGGTCCGCCTATGGCGCCACGAAGGCCGCGCTGGAGCAGATGGCCGCCGCCTGGGCTCTGGAAGTCGTGCCACCGCTCCGCATCCGCACCTTCGACCCCGGCCCGATGTCCACCAAGCTGCGCGGCAAGGCCTTCCCAGGCGAGAAGCCCGGGACGCAGCCGGGGCCGGAGCAGGCGGCGCAGCGATTAGCTGAGTTCATTCTTTCGTAGGGTGGGCTGAGCACAGCAAAGCCCACCCTACAACTCACTCTTCGTCGTACGGATTCTTCGCGCTGCTGGCCCTCAGCAGCAGCCGGATCGGCACCCCGACCAAACCAAACGGTTCGCGCAGGCCGTTGACCAGGTAGCGCTGATAGCTGTCCGGCAGTTCGCCCGGCTGGGACAGGAACAGGGCGAAGGTGGGCGGCCTGGCCTTCACCTGAGTCATGTAGCGCAGCTTGTTGGTACGGCCTTGCGCCAGCGGCGGCTGATGGGCGTCCTTCATCGCCACGAGCCAGCGATTGAGCTGGCCGGTGGAGACGCGGCGGTTCCACACCTCGTAAATCTTCAGCACCTCATCCAGCAGCGCGTCGACGCGCTGGCCGCGCAGCGCCGAGATCGTCAGGGTCGGGATACCGACGACCTGGGGCAGCGAGGTCTGCAGCCGGTCGGACAGGCGCTGGAGCGAGGCCTTGCGGTCGGCGACCGCATCCCATTTGTTGATCGCCAGCACCAGCGCCCTGCCCTCCTCCAGCACCCAGCGGGCGATGGTGAGGTCCTGCTTGTCCAGCACCGCCTCGGCGTCGAGGACCAGGATCACGACATGGGCCAGCCGGATGGCGCGCAGCGCGTCGTCGACCGCCATCTGCTCGATCCGCTCCGACACGCGGGCGCGGCGGCGCATGCCGGCAGTGTCGATCAGGCGCAAGCCCCGGCCGGCATGCTCGAAATCGACGGCGATGGAATCGCGTGTGGTTCCGGCCTCGGGCGCGGTCAGCACCCGCTCCTCGCCCAATATCGCGTTCATCAGGGTCGATTTGCCGGCATTGGGACGCCCGACGATGGCGACATGGATTCGGCCGGAGCCCTCGTCGTCATCCGCCTCGGGCTCGTCCAGTGGCCCGGTGTCGATGTAGGGCGCCAGCGCGTCGAACAGCTCGCCCAACCCCTCGCCATGCTCGGCCGAGATGGCGATCGGGTCGCCCAGCCCCAGGCTGTAGGCCTCGCCGATGCCGGAAATGCCGGCCCGGCCCTCGGCCTTGTTGGCGACCAGGATGATCGGCGTCTTCTGCTTGCGCAGATCCCGCGCGACCAGCGTATCGAGGGCGGAAATGCCCTCGCGCGCATCGACGACGAACAGAACCACATCCGCGTCGCGGACCGCCTGTTCGGTCTGGCGGCGCATGCGCGCCTCCATGCTGCTGTCGTGCACGTCCTCTAGCCCGGCGGTGTCGATGACGCGGAAGGGGGCGCCGGCCAGCGACGCCTCGGCCTCACGCCGGTCGCGGGTCACGCCCGGCATATCGTCGACGATCGCCAGCCGCTTGCCGGAGAGCCGGTTGAACAGGGTCGATTTGCCGACATTGGGCCGGCCGATGATCGCCACGACCGGCAGGTCGCGCAACTGTCCCCTGGGCTGATCCGCGTCGGGAGTTTCCGGATCGGTCACTTATAGGCGGTCAGCACGCCGTCATTCGCCAGAATGTACAGCGTGCCGTCAGCGATGACGGGCGGCACATCGATGACATCCGATGCCGCGGTGGTGGTGAGCACCCGCCCGTCCTCGGGCGAGGCCTCGACGATCTGGCCCAGCGAGTTGGTCAGGAACAGGCGGCCGCCGGCCAACACCGGGCCCTGCCAGTACACCGGATGCTTGCGCTTCTCCATGTCCTCATGGGTCTGGAGCTGCGAGATCCAGCGGATGCCGCCCTTCTCCCGCGAGAAACAGACCAGCTCGTTATTGTTGTCGAGCAGGAAGATATAGTCGCCGGCGACCCAGGGCATGTTGGAGGAGCCGACCTCGTGCTGGAAGACGCGGGCGCCGCTGCGCTCGTCGATGGCGACGAAGCGGCCGCCCTGCGACACGGCATAGACTGCGCCATGGTCGATCACCGGCGGGGTCGAGATGTCGGTCAGGCTCCACAGCGCGTTGGTGTGGCGGATCGACACCAGATTGTCCTGCCAGGCGATGCGGCCGGTCTCCAGCCTGAGCGCGAAGATTTCGCCCGACGAATACGGAATGACGGTGATGGTCGGATCGACCCCCGGCACCGCCTGGCCCAGCACGCCCTCGGACTGCGGCAGGCCGGCATGGCTCCAGACGGTCTGGCCGTCGTCGGCGCTGATCACCTGGGTCTGGTTGTCCAGCGTGGTCAGATAGATGCGGTTGGCAGCATAGGACACAGCCGAGCGTGGCGGCGCGGTCAGCTGCCGGCGCCAGACCAGGCCGCCGTTGGAGGCATCCAGCGCCTGGATCTCGGGATAGCCGCCGGTAACGAACACCTTGCCGCCGCCATAGGCGATGCCGCCGCCCAGCGTGTCGGTGCGGGCATCCTCCGGCGAGACGCGCACGCGCCACAGGCGCTGGCCGGTGGCGGCGTCCAGCGCGGTCACTTCGGCCTGGGTGTCGAGGACGAATATCTTGCCGTCGGCGACGACCGGCGTTCCGGTATAGAGCAGATGGCTCTGCGGCCCTTCACCGGCATCCACCGCCCAGACCTGGTGGATCTCGCTGCCCAGCGCCAGATGGCCGAGATTGTGCGAGGCGTTGCCGCCGACCTGTGCCCAGTCTTTATTGGGCAGCGGCTCAGGCAGGGTGACGTTGGTGGTCGCGAGCGTCTTGTCGACCTTCAGCTTCTGCTCGACCGCCAGCACCGAGACGCGCTTGCCCGGCAGTTTCGGTGTGTCGGAACTGTCGAAGATGCCGCTGATCGTGTCGCAGCCGGCGAGGGCCAGCATGGCGCACCCGAAGAAAGTCAGGCCGGCAAGGCTAGAGCTGCGCATATGGGTCATTTCCCGCGGTAGAGGTCAGCCAGCGCACGAGCGCGCTCGGCAAGGTCGGTGGGGGCGCCGGGGGCCTGCGCCAGGTCTGCGAACATCTTGGCCGCCTGCTCGCGCTGCCCGGCCTTGGTGGTCAGCAGCGCGATCGCCTCGCGGGCGCTGTAGCGCCAGGGGCTCGCCTTGTCGGCGATGGCCTGCAGGCGCGGGATCAGCGGCTCCGGCTTGTCGGAATCGGCGGCGATATAGCCGAGGCGGACCACCGCCAGGTCCTTGAGGTCCTGGCTGGCCTGATCGCCGTCGGCGATCTGGTGATAGACCTGGGCAGCCGCGGTGATATTGCCGATGCGCTGGCGCAGCGACGCCTCGGTCAGCATCGCCAAAGTCGCTTCTACCGGCTTGGCGGAGGTGGCATAGACGGCCAGCTTCTGGATCGCCTCCTGCTCGTTGCCGGGCTGGATGCCGGAGAGCAGCGCCTCGAACCGGGCCGTCTCGGCCTCCTTCTCGAGCTGCTGGCGCTGGATGAAATAGTTGACGCCGAGGGCCGCGATCATGACCACGACGGCCGCGGCGGCGACGGCAGTGCCATAGCGCCGCCAGAACGCAATCATCTGATCGCGGCGGTAATCCTCGTCAACCTCGCGAAAGACTTCCGAATCCGACATCGAAAACATTATACGACCGCGATTGGCGGCAGCCCTTTGCGCGTTATAGAGAATAATGCAGCGCCGATATCAGAGCGCCTAGGATGGGTCAAGCGAACGGTGTGGCGGGCAAACGCCACTCATACAGCCTTCATAGTATGGATCGGGGTAAAGCAGCCATAGATAAGGCGCCGAGCGTCGAACGGGATTTCGCCCGCGACCTCGAAGCGTGGGTCTTCGTGCATTGCGGCTTCGACGGCATCCAGCGTCGCCTTGTCGGGCCAGACCTGCCAGGAGAAGACGATCTTCTCACCGGGCCTGGCATCGACCGCCTTGCGGAAGTCGGTCTGCTTGCCGTCGGGAACGTTGTCCTCCCAGGCCTCTACGCTCTCGATGCAGCCATATTCCTTGAAGAGCCCCGCGCTGGTCTCGGCCCATTGGCGATAGACCTCCATCTTGTCCGCGGGCACCGGGATCACGAATCCTGCGATATACATGGCTCGGGCTCCTTGCGCGCCACCGACATGGTCACTTTACATACACCTATGTCGTCATTGCGAGCGCAGCGAAGCAATCCAGGGCCTCACCGGTCGCTATTGGGCTAACGACCCTGGATTGCTTCGTCGCTTTGCTCCTCGCAATGACGTATCGATGAGTAAGCTAAGCCGATAAACCCGTAGCATATCCGCCCCATCCTTAATCCATGTGCACCATCGTCATCCTGAACCGGCCGGACAATGCCTGGCCGATCCTGATCGCCGCCAACCGCGATGAGCGGCTGGACCGGCCCTGGCTGTTCCCGGCGGCCCACTGGCCCGACAGGCCCGACATCGTCGCCGGCCAGGATGAGCTGGCGGGCGGCAGCTGGCTGGGGACCAATGCCAGCGGCGTGGTGGCCGCGGTGCTGAACCGTGAGGGCACGCTGGGGCCGGAGGCCGGCAGGCGCAGCCGGGGCGAGCTGGTGCTGGATGCGCTCGACTATCCCGATGCGCTGGATGCGGCCGAGGCGCTGTCGGCGCTCGATTCGCGCGCCTATCGCCCGTTCAACTTGGTGGTCGCAGACAATCGCGACGCCTTCCTGCTGACCCATCGCGGCGGCGACGCCGCTGTCGCGGTCGAGCCGCTGCCGGAAGGCCTCTCGATGGTGACGGCGATGGAGCGGAACGACCCGCAGTCGTCGCGCATCCGCTTCTATCGCCCGCGCTTCCTCGGCTCGCCGGCGCCCGATCCCGATTCGGACGATTGGGCTGGCTGGGAGGCGATTCTCGCGTCGCGCGAAAGCGAGGCGGAGAGCGGCCCCGGCGGGGCGATGTTCATCGATCCGGTGCCGGCCGGAGGCGGGCAATTCGGGACAGTGTCGTCCAGCCTGATCGCTCTGCCGGCCATCGAAAGGGCGGAAATCCGCCCGATCTGGCGCTTCGCCAGCGGCCCGCCGGAAAGCTGGCGGTGGCAAAAGGTCGATGGATTCTGAGATCACCATTGCATACGGCGAATTGAACCCGCCTGCGCGAGGGTCTACGATGGCGCAGTAACGCATGCCGGATTCCGCGGTTGCAGAGCGGACGATCCTGGGTGCAGCGCCTCGTTCTCTGTTGCTGCCGCCCAGGCCGCCGCTAAACAAGGATTTGAGAGATGTCGAGACGCCGACGGATTTATGAGGGCAAGGCCAAGACGATGTTCGAGGGGCCGGAGCCCGGAACGCTGATTCAGTACTTCAAGGACGACGCCACCGCCTTCAATGCGCAGAAGCGCGAGATTCTGTCCGGCAAGGGCGTGCTGAACAACCGCATCTCCGCCTATCTGATGACCAAGCTGGCCGAGATCGGCGTGCCGACGGCCTTCATCCGCCGCCTCAACATGCGCGAGCAGCTGGTGCGCGAGGTCGAGATCATTCCTCTGGAAGTGGTCATCCGCAACGTGGCCGCCGGCAGCTTCACCAAGCGCTTCGCCGTGCCCGAGGGCACGCCGCTCGAGCGCTCGGTCATCGAGTATTTCTATAAGAAAGACGAGCTCAACGACCCGATGGTGTCGGAGGAGCACATCACCGCCTTCAAATGGGCGACGCCGCACGAGCTGGACGAGATGGTCGCGCTGACGGTCAGGATCAACGACTTCCTGACCGGCCTGTTCCTCGGCATCGGCATCAAGCTGATCGACTTCAAGCTGGAATTCGGCCGGATCTGGATCGACGACGACATGCATATCGTGCTTGCCGACGAGATCAGCCCCGACAATTGCCGGCTGTGGGACCTCAAGACCAACGAGAAGCTCGACAAGGACCGGTTCCGCCAGGACCTGGGCAATGTCGTCGAGTCCTACTCCGAGGTCGCGCGCCGGCTGGGCATCATGCCGGAAGAAGGCCTGGGCGACGGGCCCACTCTCGTTTCATCGGAAGGTTGATTTTGAAGGCACGCATCGAAATCCGGCTGAAAGCCGGCATTCTGGACCCGCAGGGCAAGGCTATCGGCGGCGCGCTGGGCGGCCTCGGCTATCAGGGCCTGGGCGAGGTTCGCCAGGGCAAGCTGATCGAGATCGACCTGCCCCACGCCACCGACAAGACGACGGCGGAGAAAGAGGTCGCGGCGATGTGCAAGACCTTGCTCGCAAACCCGGTGACGGAAGACTTCCGGGTCGAGCTGACGGACTGAGGCATCTGGTGGCGGCCGAGCCTTGGCGGCCCCACCGCAGCGCTGCGTCGCTGCCGGTCTGGCGCCACTGCGCCAAGGTCGACGCGGCCCGGCGGCTGGAACAGAAGAAACCGGCGAAGGGTTCGAAATAACACAGCCAGGAGCGCGCGATGCCCGACGACCGGATCGTTTACAGCCGCAACACGACGTCGGAGACCCTGAAGGAGGTTGTGCCGCCCGTGCTGATCGCGCTGGGCGCCGTGAGCCTTATTCGCTCCTCCCGCCTGCTTGGCTTTGCTGCGCTGGGCGCCTATCTCTACGACGCCGCGCAAAAGGTCGACGCCGACCGCAAAAGGCGCGGCATCGACTTGGCCAGCCGGCGGCGCCAGGGCGAGCGCCTGGACGAAGAAATCGCCGACAGCTTCCCGGCCAGCGATCCGATTTCGTTTTCGGGCACGACGGCGGGCGCGCCGTAAAACGCCTTTAAGGCTGGAACTGCTCCTTGATCACCCGCTCCTCCAGCGCATGCTGGGGGTCGAAG
>CAZNNJ010000274.1:0-7096 GCA_964574305.1 uncultured Rhodospirillales bacterium
GGCCGGGTCGACCAGGGGGCCCGCGCTCGGCCACAGGAATTGCGGCTGGGCGGCACGCAGCTGTGGGTCGCGCACCTGATCGACCGAGCCGGCACGGATCGCGGTTACCGCCAGGCCGTGATGCTTGAGCGCGGATACAGTGCGCGGATTCTCGATGAAAGCGATCTTCTCGCCGCCGGCATAGCCTTTCAGGGGCGTCACCTCGCCCAGAAGCCCGCGCACCGCCGGATTGTCGCGATAGAGCAGCGCGCCGCCGGTCAGCGCCCCGCTTACCCCCAGGGCACCGAAGCCGAGCACGGCGCGCCGGCTGATGGTCACGAGCTTTTCTCCATGTCCGCCTTCAGTGAGTCTTTGAGGAGTTTCAGCGTTGTGTCCAGCTCCTGGATTTCCGGCGCGTCGGCGTCCTGCGCGTATTTGAGGAAGGCCTCGTTCAGGGCACGCATGGTCTCGCGCGTCTGCTGGACCCTGGCCGCCGACGGCTGGGCGTGGCGTTCGAGAACCTGCCACCCCTCGGTCACCGCGACCGCGTTCGGCAGATAGAAGGTGAACAGCCTTCGCACGGCCATCGCGCGCTCAGGGCTTTCCCGGATATCGTCGATCACGCCCCGCGAGGTTTCGACCAGAGTCTGGATTTCGTCGCGCATCGCCTTGTCACGGGTCGCGGGCGCCAGCTTCCCCAGCCGGTCCAGCGCCGCGACGCCATCGGCGATCAGCCCGCGCGCCGTATCCGACCGCGCCGCCAGCAGGTCTTCGTCTTCCAGGGTCGCGCCGCCACCGGAGCGCAGCAGGAACCACAGCCCGACGAACACACCCAGCGCGATGACACCGCTGAACAGCAGTGGCAGGCCGATCCCGAGCGCGAGAAGCGGCAGCACCGCCGCGGCTGCGATCCCGGCGACCAGCACCGCATTGCCGCGCCCCATCGCGATCAATTATAGCCGCGGACCGAGCGGAACGCCTCGGTCAGATTGGTCCCGCCATCGAAGACGCGCGCACGGGTGGCTTCGGCGAGATCGTCGAGCTGAGATTTCTCGGCATCGCCGAAAGTGACGCCGAAGATCGGAATCTGATGCCCCTCCCGCCGCCAGTTCTCGATAAAACCCTGATGCTGTTCCGACCGTCCATCGGTCATGATGACGATGGCTGGCAGGAACTGGCCTGTCGCCAGATAGGGCTGCATCGCCATCATCGCGCGCTCGGCGCAGGCATACATATCCGTGCCGCCATCCGCGTGCTCGGTCCGTACCGCCTCAAGGAGCCTGGCCTGTGCACCGCTGGTGCCGTCGCCCTGGAGCACACGCCGGACCTCCGCATCGAAGGGAAGGATGATGATGCGGTCCGCTTGCGTCCATTGGATCAGGCTGCGCGACGCCTGGGCGGGGTCAAACAGAATCCCCATCGCCGCCGAGACCTGGCGCTCGCCCTCGCCCTGCATCGAGCCAGAGAAATCCAGGCAGATCGCAGTGAGCGAGGGCCGGCGCAGGACTTCCTGATAGAGCAGTAGAGCCCGCGCGATGACATTCGCCTCGGGCAGCGCGATCGACGCCACCACGCGCGACGGATCGAAATTCCACGCCGGCTCCGGCGCGGCGGGATGCGCCATGCCCGGCGCCGTCCTCCTCCCATCGGCGGCGACTTGGCCCTGCACGTCGGCGCTGAGCATATAGGCCTGCAGCGCATCGAAGAAGGTTTTGACTGCCTTGTCCTGGCTATGCTCGACATAGCCCAGCGGCGCATCGGCGTAGGTGGCACCATCCGCCGGATAGATCGCATAGAGCAGCTCGCCACCCTGCCCTTTCAGCGCGTCGTTGGTCTCCTTGATCACCGCCTCGTAGTTCCACATGCCGTCGAAGGGCGAGCCGCCCTGTGCGCTGGACAGGTAGAGGTCTTTCAGCCAGCCAGAGGAGCCGGACGACCGCGCGACGCCTTTCAGCAAGGTTTTGACTTTTTCGCGCGCCGCCGGATCGTCGAGCGCCCGCGGGTCAAGCCGGTCGGGCTGGCCGAAAGCGGCGGCCAACATCGCAAGATAGGCCGAGGCGCCGGAATTCGACTGGGTCGCCGAGGTCATCAGAAACGACAGGCGCCCCGTCGAGACCGCCTGCAAGATGTCGTCCATCCGCACAGGCTTGCCGATCCAGCCCAGCTCGCGTGCCTTGCCCATGCGCACGCCGAGGATGACCGGGCTGGAAGCGATGGATTTGAGCGAGGCCACCCGCCGATGGGTGTCGTAGATATCCAGCCAGAGGCTGGACGCCGGCCACACAGCATCGATGTCCGGCGGGGCCGCGTCGGCGAGCGCCAGGCCGATATCGAGCGAGCCTTTATAGTCTATCCGGCAATCGACATGCTGCTTGCGGCAGAAGTCGAGCACCAGTGGCTCGAACGTCTTCTGCTCGGAGCCAGCGACGATATGGAACGTGCCGCGGCGCCCGTCGCAGCCCGACAGGGCGACCGCGCAGAGAAGGAGAGCGGCCGCGATCCGACGGATCAAGATGGTGCCTTGGCCAGCGCGGTTTTCAGCGCCGCGGTCTGGCGGTCCATTTCCTGCTCGGCCAGCGCCCGGTCGCGGCGGCCCTGCGCCTGGACCTGGAGAACGCCCTGGATCGTGTCGATCAGGTCCTGGTTGGTCTTGCGCAGCGTATCGATATCGACGATGCCGCGCTGGGACTGGCGTTCGATCTCGATCGCCTGGGTCTTCATCATCTCCGAGGCCTGGCGCAGCATCTGGTTGGTCGTGTCGGTGACCGTCTGCTGCAGTGCCAGCGCCTCCTGCTGCCGCGTCAGGCCGAGAAGCAGCACCATTTTCTGCTTCCAGGCCGGCACGGTCAGCGTCACCGAGGCCTGGAGGCTTTCGATCAGGGTCGTGTCGCCGCTTTGCACGATACCGATCTGCGGCATCTGCTGGATGGCGATCTGGCGCGCCTGCTGGAGATAGAAGATGCGCTTCTCCAGCCGGTCGAGCGCCTGGACGGCGTCCTGGTATTGCTGCGCCGCCAGCACATCGCCGCCCGCGGCCTTGGCGGCACGCTCCAGCTCGGCCAACGGCCCGCGCCGGTAGTCTTCGGCGAAGGCCTTGCCGGCGGCGACATAGGCATCGAGATTGCCGATCGACAGCTTCGTCTGGTCGCGCAGGCCGTCCAGTATCGCGAGATCGCGCCGCAGCAGGTCGATCCGCTTCTCCAGCTCCAGGGTGATGCGATCGATCTGCGTCGCGACCACCTCGAACTTCGACTGGAAGCGCGAGATCTGGCGGCGCAGCCCGCCGAACCAGCGCGTGAGGAAATTCGATTTCTGCAGCTCGGCCGGGTCCAGCCCCTTGGCCTTGTCGATGATGTCGGTCAGCAGCGCCCCGGTGTCGCCCAGCTCCCGGTTCCGGGTTTGGGCCAGGATCCTGTCGGCGAAGCCCGCCACCTCCTGCTGCGCCCGCTCGCCGAAGGCGGTGATCTGCGCCGTGTCGGCGATATCTATGCCGGATCTGATCGCGGCGACCTGGGTGCTGTCGGCCGTGACAACCGGGACGGACGAAATCTCGCTCATGAAAGGCCTTTCCGGCAAAACGAGGGATCGCGGCGCCGGATCATACAGGCGATGGCAAAAACTTCTAATGAAATAACATTGAATAGTGGAAGTGCAGAGGAAGAAGCCGGGCGGTGAAAACCCCCTCGCCCGTGCAACGGGAGAGGGAGGGGCCCAGCCGCAGGCTGGGAGGGTGAGGGTAATCCTGTAGCCATTACCCAGCAGCCTCCCCTCACCCTCCCATCGCCTATCGGCGACGGGCCCCGCCCTCTCCCGTTCCACGGGCGAGGGAATTAAGAAGGGCGAGGGACAACCTACCGGCTCAGATACTTCATCGCCGCTTCCAGCCCGCCCAAGGTCAGCGGGTGCATCCGGTCGGTGATGATGCGGCGGATGATCCCGGTCGATTGCATATAGGACCATGACCGCTCGGGCGTCGGGTTCAGCCAGACGACGCGCTCGAAGGTTTCGGTGAGCCGGGTCAGCCACATCTCGCCCGATTCCTCGTTCCAATGCTCGACGCTGCCGCCGGGCTGGATGATTTCATAGGGGCTCATGGCGGCGTCGCCGACGATGACGACGCGGTAGTCGGCGCCGTAGGTGCGCAGCAGCTCGGCGGTCGTCACCCGGTTGCTGTCGCGGCGGCGATTGTCCTTCCACACCGATTCATAGAGGCAGTTGTGGAAATAGAATTGCTCCAGATGCTTGAACTCGCTCTTGGCGGCTGAGAACAGCTCGGCGCAGATGCGGATGTAGTCGTCCATCGAGCCGCCGATATCGAGCAGCAGCAGCACCTTGACCGCATTGTGCCGCTCGGCCTGGAGCTTGAGGTCGAGCCAGCCGGCATTATGCGCGGTGGAGCGCACCGTGCCGGGCAGGTCCAGCTCATTCTGCGCCCCGGTGCGGGCGAATTTGCGCAGGCGTCTGAGCACCACCTTGATGTTGCGGGTGCCGAGTTCGACATCGTCGTCCAGGTTGCGGAACTCCCGCTTGTCCCACACCTTGACCGCGCGGCGGTTGCGGCTTTCGGACTGGCCGATGCGCACGCCCTCGGGATTGTAGCCATAGGCGCCGAACGGCGAGGTGCCGGCCGTGCCGATCCATTTCGAGCCGCCCTGATGGCGGCCCTTCTGCTCCTCCAGCCGCTGCTTCAGCGTTTCCATGATCTTGTCCCAGCCGCCGAGCGCCTCGATCGCGGCCTTCTCCTCCTCGCTCAGCAGCTTCTCGGCCATCTTGCGCAGCCACTCCTCGGGCAGCGCGCGTGCCAGTATCTCCTCCGGCGTCGCCCCCTCGACCGGCAGCGCGCCGCGGAACACCTCGCCGAACACCCGGTCGAAGCGGTCGAGATAGCGCTCGTCCTTCACCAGCGAGGCGCGGGCGATGTAGTAGAAATCGTCGACGTTCCAGCCCGCCACGCGCGCGTCGAGCGCCTCCATCAGCATCAGATATTCCTTGAGGCTGACCGGCACCTTGGCGGCCCTGAGACCATAGAAAAGGCTGGGAAACATCGGCGAAACGATCCTTTCCGGCACCTTATAACACGCGTCCCGGGTCGACGCGCCACCCTGATAGAACTCTTTACTAACTATCATCAAATATGTAGACATATTTTTAGTAGCTTAAGGAGATCGGCGATGGGGAAATATACCCCCCTCCAATCGTTCCTCGCCGCGGAGCGCGCAGAAGAGATTCCGATGACGTTTGCTCAGATCGAACGCATCATCGGGCAATCGCTTCCGCCCGCAGCCCTCATTCATCGTCCCTGGTGGAGCAACAATCCCTCCAACAACGTCATGACGAAGGCTTGGCTGAATGCTGGCTACAAGACGGAGCGCGTCGACATGGAGGGCCGGAAACTGACATTCGTCCGCGC
The DNA here is from genome assembly GCA_964574305.1 of uncultured Rhodospirillales bacterium. GTDB lineage: Bacteria > Pseudomonadota > Alphaproteobacteria > BOG-932 > Roseiterribacteraceae > BOG-932. The sequence goes on from CAZNNJ010000274.1 coordinate 5,390, forward strand.
ATCGGGGGACAAAGCTTCGCCGTCCGACCAGGGCATCGATATTCTGGCCCGCATAGATGAGCTGCTCGGCGGAAGCGTCACGATCCCCGAGGGTGTCGACATCACCAGCCCAATCGGCGAAATCTGGGACGCGGAGCGATGAATCAGCCGCTTCTGCTCGATACATGCGCGGCGATTTTCCTGGTTGGTAAGCAGTTGAATCCTTCGGCGCGGGAAACCCTGCACGAGGCGGGACGCAATCGTCTCGCGATCTATGTTTCGCCGATCACCGCCTGGGAAGTCGGCATGCTGGTGTCTCGCGGACGGCTTGCCCTCAACATGAGCCCCGAAGCTTGGTTTACCCGCCTCGTCCTCGGCGGTCTCCAGCTATCGGAAATGAGCCCGGAGATATTGATCGCATCATCATTTCTGCCTGGCCCAAGCCTGCGGGATCCATCTGACCGCATCATCGCTGCAACAGCACGGACTCATGGATATAAGTTGATAACCCGTGATCGGCCGCTGCTCGAATACGCGTCGCTGGGTCACTTGAATGCGCTCGCTTGTTGACTGCACCGAGATCGCAACCACCAGACACATTTCTTAACACTTCCGTTACAAATCGCAGTACACTGCGATGAATCTGGACAGAAAACCGAGGAGGTTCGATATGCAAAATCGAAAACCGCCTTTTGTCCACATCGCGCGAGCGCCCGAGCAGCAGACCTCAGCACCAACGCAGGCCTCTGCCGGGAATATTCTGGCGCGACTGCGGGAGCGGCTCACCGGCGGCAACAGCATGCAGGCCGGCAGCGATTTGTCAGCCCCCGGCGACGCCCATTGGGACGCCGAACGGTAAGGCTGGGAGTGTCAAGGCGAAGGCGGCTACTGCCTTTGCCATCATAATCGATCTGTCAGACCGCGCCAGGCGCGGCCCCGGCTATGCTGTGCTTTCCCGTACAGCCGACCGATACCACTTCGCCACCGCGTCGAACGCCACCTCCTGGGTCACCGGCGGCTGCCAGCCGGTCGTGGCGCGAAAGGCCATGCCATTGACCGCCAGCGAGCCCAGCAGGCTGTCGGCGGTTTCGCGGCGGCCGGCCAGGATGGCGAACCCGGTCATCAGCGCCGGGGAAAATGGCAACAGCCGCGCCGGCCTGCCCAGCGCCCTGGCCAGATGGCGGATCAGGGTCGGGGTTGAGATCGCCGGCCCATCGGTCACATAGAAGGTCTTGCCCGGCGCGCCCGAGGCCGTCATCGCCGCGGCAATAGCGCTGACCAGATTGTCCCGGCAAATGACGCTGCGCCGGTTGTGCACCGAACGGAGCGGCAGCGGCAGGCCGGAATCGACCAGCCTGAGCAGGGCACGGAAATTGGCCCTGACACCCGGCCCGTAGACCAGCGGCGGACGCAGCACCACCGCATCCATTTTCCGCGCCGCGTCCCACAGAGCCTGCTCGCCCTCCAGCTTTGAGATGCCGTAGGGTGTGCGCGGATTGGCCGGCTCGGTCTCGACGATCGCGTGCTCGCCGGTAGTGTCGGCCGCCGCTTTGACCGAACTGACCAGCACGAAGCGGCGGACGCCGGCCTGCTCGGCCTGCTCCGCCAGCCTTTTGGTGCCGGCGGCGTTGACCTTGCGGAACTGAGTCAGCGCATCGCGCTCCTTCGCCGTCACATGAGCGCGACCGGCAAGGTGGACGACAGTGTCCACCCCCTCCAGCGCCAAGC
>CAZNNJ010000275.1:0-7087 GCA_964574305.1 uncultured Rhodospirillales bacterium
AGCACGTAGCCGACCATCTTGTTGCCAAGCTGCGCCTTCAGGTCGGTAATCGCCTTGTCGAGGCCTGGTTGGGTCTGCTCGGAGAAGCTGGAGATGCGGATATAGCCGACATTGTCCCCCTCGACCCGCGACTTCACCGACGGCACCTTGATGATCTCACGCGTCAGGGTCACTTCGAAGGGGTCGCCCTTCTCGCTATGGCGGAGCGTCAGCTTGATCTGCGTGCCGGGCGCGCCGCGCATCTTCTCGACCGCGTCGTTCAAGGGAACGCCGACGATCGGCTCGCCGTCGATATGGGTGATCAGGTCGCCCGACTTGATGTTGGCCTTGAAGGCCGGCGTATCGTCGATCGGGGATTCGACCTTGACGATACCGTTCTCCTGCGTGACCTCGAGACCCAGCCCGCCGAACTCACCCTTGGTCTGCGACGACAGGTCGGCATAGTCCTTGGGGTTCATATAGCTGGAATGCGGGTCCAGCGACGACACCATGCCGTTGATCGAGGCCTCGACCAGCTTGTCGTCGGGAACCGGCTTGAAATACTGGTTGCGGACGATCTCGAAGACGTCGGCATAGAGGTCGAGCTGCTTGTACGTATCGGACGGCTTGCTGATCGCCACCCCATAGGCGAGCGGACCGACCACCAATGTCGTCGCGATCACGGCGCCAAGAACCTTGTTCATCGAACTTTTCCTTTCACCCCACCCGGTGGCGCTGACGCCTCGGGATCGATAAATTGACCATTGCGCCGTAGTTCGTAGTAGAGCTCGGGAGACGCACCAGCCCGATCATCCATTGCCCCTATCGGTTCTCCCGCCGTCACTTGTGCTCCAACCGCAGCATTCACACGGGACATGCCTGCGATCAAGCTAAGATATCCACCGGGATGTTCAAGGATCAAGATTTCCCGGTAACCGCGGAACGGGCCGGCGAAACGCACGGTTCCGGTGGCCGGCGCGGTCACCGTAGCGCCCAGCCGGGCGATGACGGTGACGCCGTGCGACGTGGTGCCCAGCCCGTCATTCTGGCCGAAGCGGATCTTGACCTGGCCGTTGACCGGCAGGCCGGCCGCAGCGGTGTAATGGCCGGTCATCGCCGCCGGAACCGCCTTCTTCTGCTGTTTCGCCTTGCGCCGCGCCGCCTCGGCCTCCGCCTTCTGCTGGGCCTCGATCCGCGCCACCAGGTCGCGCAAATCCTTGGCCTGCTCGGCGATCTGGCGGGCCCGCTCCTCCTCCGCCTGGCGGTCGCTCTCGGTCTGCTGATAGGCGGCCTCGCGCTTGTCGATCAGGGCCGAGAGATCGGCCTGGCGGGATTTGAGCACGCCCGATTGATGTTCGGTCTCCTCCCGCTTGGCCGCGAGCTGGCGATCGGTTTCGCTGAGATGGGCCAGTTCCTGCTCGGTCCGGTGGGCGGCGTCGTTGGTCGCCTTGAGCGCCGACTGCAACAGGATTTCCGCCCGCGCGGCATCGACCGGCGCGTCGAACGCGGTCAGCAGCCCGCCAGGGGGGATACGGGCCAGCCGCACCAACCCGGCTGTCAGCTCCGCCAGCTTCGCCTGGTCGGCATTGAGGGTGGCGGTTTGCGTCTCGACCGCATCGGCGAGCGAATTCTGCTCGGTCTCCAGCTTTGACAAGGTGGCCTCGCCGGCGCGCACCTGAGCGGCGGTGTCGGTCAAAGACTTGCGCCGGGCCTCAAGCTCCTTCTCCATCTTGGCCGTCTTTTCCGCGAGCGCCGCGGCGCGGGCGCGGCTCTCGGCGGCCTGCTTCTCAAGCGCCTTCACCTGCGCGGCCGAGGGCGCCGCCGGGTTCTCCGGGGCCTTCTTGGGTTTGGCACCGGCTGGGAGAGTGACCGCCAGCGCCAGCAACAGCAGACCGATGACGCGCGTGATCAGCCCTCGGCGTAGGCGGGTTCGCGTTTGCGCTCGGTCGTGGCGCGGACGACCAGGCTGTTGCCGGTCATCTCGGCCGGCGCCTTTATCCCCATCAGCTCCAAGAGCGTCGGGGCGACATCGGCGAGGCGGCCGTCCTTGATCGTCACGCCCTCAGGCCCGTAGACCAGGATCGCCGGCACCTGGTTCAGCGTATGCGCCGTGTGCGGGCCGCCGGTTTCGGGGTCCTTCATCATCTCGCAATTGCCATGGTCGGCGGTGATGAACATCAGCCCGCCCTGACGCCGGATTGCCTCTGCGACCTGGCCGATGCCGTCATCCACCGCCTCGACCGCCGCGATCGCGGGAGCGAGCATGCCGGTATGGCCGACCATGTCGAGATTGGCATAGTTCATCACCACCACGTCATAGGTGCCGCCGTCGATCGCGGCGACCACCTTCTGGGTCAGCTCCGCCGCCGACATGGCCGGCTGCAGGTCATAGGTCGCGACCTTGGGCGACTGGACCAGGATGCGGTCCTCGCCCTCGTAAGGCTGCTCCCGCCCGCCGTTGAAGAAGAAGGTGACGTGCGGATATTTCTCGGTCTCCGCGGCGCGGAGTTGATGCAGCCCTCGGGCGGCGATCACCTCGCCGAAGCCCTTGTCCAGCCGCTCAGGCTCGAACATGACCGTCATCAATGTGTTGAGCGCGCTCGAATATTCCGCCATCGAGGCGGCGGCGGCGAACTGGATGACCTTGCCGCGCTTGAAGCCATCGAAGGCCGGGTCGAGCAGGGCGGTCGAGATCTGGCGTGCCCGATCGGCGCGGAAATTGGCGACGATCAGGCCGTCACCGTTTTTCATGCCTGTATAGCCTTCGATCGCCACCGGCGGGATGAACTCGTCGGCCTTGCCGGCCTTATAGGCTTCGCGGATGCCGGTCAGCACGTCCGGGACGCGGGGCGCGTCGGCCTCAACGATTGCGTTATAGCCGCGCTCCACCCGGTCCCAGCGCTTGTCGCGGTCCATCGCGAAATAGCGGCCGCCCAGCGTGCCGATGGTAACGCCTGAGAGCGGCTTGAGATCGGCGAGGAAGCGCGTGATCTCCCCCTCGGCCGCCTGCGGGGGCACGTCGCGCCCATCGGTCAGGACATGGATGACGACCGGCACACCGGCCTCGCTCAACGCCTTTGCCAGGCCGACGACATGATCCTGGTGTGAATGGACGCCGCCTTCGGAGACCAGACCGAGGATGTGCGCGGTGCCGCCCTTCGCCTTCACCTTGGCGATCAAGTCGACCAGGGCGGTGTTCGTGGCGAACTCGCCGTCGGCCAGCGCCTTGTCGATGCGCGGCAGGTCCTGCATCACCACCCGGCCGGCGCCCAGATTCATATGGCCGACCTCGGAATTGCCGATCTGGCCGGAGGGCAGGCCGACCCACTCCTCGGACGCCTCCAGCAATGCGTGCGGCGAATATTTCCAGAAGCGGTGCAGATTGGGCGTGCGCGCCAGGGTCACGGCGTTGTCGTCGGTCTTGTCGCGATGGCCCCAGCCATCGAGGATGCAGAGCACAACGGGACGCGGACGCTTCTTCTCGGTCATTTGAGCTTGCTCACTCTGATCTTGTCGGCGGCGATGATGAGATCGGCGGTGTGGCGGTAATCGCCGTCGAAATGGTGGCCGCCCGCCATTTCAACACGATTGATCGAGCCATCCAATGCCTTGTCGTCGCAAACCGAATCCTTTTCCGCCTCGCCATACACACACTGTATGGGAACGCCTTTCAGCTTGATCAATTCCGGCAGGGTCGGCGGGCCGTCGGTGTTGGTGCCGCCGATGATGTCCTGCAGCCGGATCTCGAAGCTGGCATGCTCGGAGATGCCGAGCAGCGAAACCAGCTTCAGCTCGGCCCTGGTGTCGGCCGACAGACGGTTGACCATGAAGGGGATGATGTCGGCGCCGAAGGAATAGCCGACCAGCATGACGCCGTTGCCCTGGGCCTGCTTGCCGTAATGGCGGATCAGCCGGTCGAGGTCGGCCGCCATGCGGTCCGGCTCCTTCTTGCGCCAGAAATAGCGCAGCGAATCGATGCCGACGACGAAATAGCCCTGGTCGGACAGATAGCCGCCGATCTTCCTGTCGAGATCGCGCCAGCCACCGTCGCCGGAATAGAAGATCACCAGCGGATGCTGGCCGTCCTTGCCCGCCGACGGCGGAATCTCGACGATCGGCAGCCCGTCCACCGAGGCCTCGGTCTTGCCGAGCTTGGCGAGTTGGCCCATCGCCTCGTCGACCATGGCAATGTCGTCGCCCTTGGCAGGCACGAGATGCGCCGTCGGCATACTGGCGACGAAATCCTTGAGCCCGCCATCCGGCCCGTCGAAGACCTCAGACGGGGTGAAGAAGAAAGGGGCGGTCGGTGCCTGGAACCATATCGTGTCGTGGTTGCCCACAGGACCATAGCGCAGCGCGGCGCCTTCGGACGATACGGTCGGCAGGCACATCTTGTGGCCGACATCGAAGCCGGGGTCGAAGCGCAGGCCGACAGCGCCTGCGAAGGTGTTGGGCATGACCTGGGCGGCGGCGGCAAAGGCGATGCCGGCCCCGGCGCCGATACCGACGATCAGCGGCGGCTTGTACTGCGCATAAGGCAGGGTCTGCTCGATATCGCGCGCCGTCGTCTCCAGGTCGCGCGTCACCAGGGTGCATTCATGGTCTTCACGGGCGAGCGCGGCGCGATAGACCGGCAGCTCCAAACCGACCACGGTATTGCCCTCCGCCGCCAGATGCTGGGCCAGCGCGGTCGCGGCATCGTCCCAGCCGCGATTGTCGGAGATCAGGATGACGAAACCGTCGAGCGGCTTGCCCTCCGGCGGCGCATAATAGTGGATCGGGTAAAGCGGGCTGCCGTCGACCCGGGTCGGCTTGAACGGCTCTCCTGCTCGGCCGGTACCGGCAATACACAGGACGAGCGCCAGCACTGCGCAATAAACGCGGATCACTTCAGCCAGACCCCGCGCAAGCCCCCCGCGATCAGTGCGGCCGTGTCGGAAAAGATGCCGACCGGCGTCAACCCGCCCTGGCAGACAATGTATCGCGGTTCCCACATCGGCTTGAACTTGTCCTTGAACAGGCGCAGGCCGCGGAAATTATAGAAACGCTCCCCGGCCTGGAAGACGAGCGCGCCCAGCCGCTGCCAGATCGGCGCCAGCTCGCGCCCCGCTAGGCCCGACAGCGGCGCCATGCCGAGGCCGAGCCATTCGAAGCCCTGCTCCTTGGCCCACAGCATCAGCTTGGCGAACAGATATTCCATCGTATAGGGCGATGCGCCGGGATCGAAGCGCATGACATCGACCGCCGCCTGCCGCCCGTTCAATGCCTTCCAGATATTGGTGAAGGCAGTGACCCGTCCGTTGACGCGGACCACGGCGATATCGAATTCGCTCAGATAGGCGGGATCGAAGGCGCCGACCGAGAAGCGTTTTTCCGCGGTGTTGCGGGTTTCGAGCCAGGCGTCGGAGATCGGCCTCAACTCGTCCAGCAGGGCCGGCGTCTCGCTGCGCGGCACGACGTCGAAGGTGAGCCCGTCGCGTTCCGCCCGGCGGACGGAATAGCGCAGATCCTTGCGTCCGGGCTGCTCCAGGGAGAATTCGGCGAGATTGACCCGCGCCTCCTCGCCGACCTTGATCGGGGTCAGGCCGACATCGAGGTAATAGGGCAAGGTCTCGCCCGAGACCTGATAGAAGGCCGGGCGCCCGCCGGCCCGATCGCACAGTTCGCGGAACCGCCAGATCAGCTCGGGCACCTCGCTGGCGGGCCCGACCGGGTCGCCGAGCGCGATCCAGCTTCGGCCATGGACGGCATACATGACGAAGGCGGTGCGCGCATCGTTGAACAGCAGCGCCTTGTCGCGCAGATAGACGACATTCGCCTCGGCCCGGTCGGCCTCCTTCAGGATATCGCGAACCGCATCCATCTCCGCGTCGGTCGGCAGATGCGGCCTGACCGGGCTCGGCCGCAGCAGGTGGCTCAAGCCGAACACCAGCAGGATGATGACGACCAGGAAGGTGGCGCGCAGCGAGCGCGGCGCGTGCTCCGACACGGCGAACTGCCACCATAGTTGGTTCGAATATTCGACATGCTTGGTGGTGAAGAAGGCAAGCCAGACGATGCCGCCGATCACGCCGGTGATCGCCATCAGCCAGGGCAGGCTGACGCGCAGGTCGGTGATCCGCGCCCGGCGGTAGAATTCGCCGCGGCAGGCAATGAGCACGCCGGCGATGACGGCAAGAATCGTCGCCTCTTCATAATCCAGACCCTTGACCAGCGATACGACGACGGAGGCAGCCAGCGCGACGACCGAGATGTACCAGGCGATGTCGAGCCGGCGGTAAAGGCCGCGCGCCAGGATCAGGAGCGCCAGGCCGATGAGGCTGCCAAGGATATGGGACAGCTCCAGGATCGAGAGCGGGACGATGTCCTTGAGCAGCTCCATCCGCCAGTCGGTCTCGGGCGCGGCGCCGGAAATCAGCAGGATGATGCCGGCGATAAAGACCAGACCGGCCATGAAGGGCGGCGCCAGCCGCGAGCCGGCGAGACCGATCACCCTGAGCTGCTGAGTCAGCAGGCTGGGCTTGCGCCACAGGAGCTCGTTGGTGGCGAGCAGGATACCGGCGACGATCAGGGGTAACAGGAAGTAAATCGCGCGATAGGCGATGATGCCGCCCAGCACCGCAGCGGCGGGGGTGCGGTGCAGGCCCAGCAGCATGACCGATTCGAATACGCCGATGCCGCCCGGCACGTTGCTGACCACGCCCAGCAGCAGCGCGGTCGAGAACAGGCCGAGGAAGCCCCAATAGCCGATGCCGTGCAGCGGCGGCAGCACGACATAGAGCACGGCGGCGGCGAGCGAGATATCGACGCCTGAAATCAGCACTTGGGCCAGCACCATCCGCGCCGACGGCAAGGCGATGCGGAAGCGCCAGATGCGGATCGGATGAGGATTGACCGCCGCGGTCACCACGGTCGCCAGGACCAGCGCCAGGGCCACCGCGCCGAAGGCCGAGGCGGCCGAGGGTGGAATATGGGCGACCGGCCCCAGCTCACCCGGTGCGATCAGGAAGGCAAAGCTGCCGATGCCGAACAGGCCAGCCATGAAGGTGATGCCGGCGAACAGCACCACCTTGGCGATATCCCCGGCCGAGACGCCGGCGGCGGAATA
>CAZNNJ010000276.1:0-7072 GCA_964574305.1 uncultured Rhodospirillales bacterium
GGTGCGCGCCTTGGGGGGGCTGGAACGCGGCGCGGTGACCCCCCAGCCCCAGTCAAAGACCGCCTGGGCGCCCAAGAGCCGGGTCAGGCCGAAGCCCAGCACGGCCCGGCCCAGCGCAGCCCCGGCCTGGCCGGCATATTGCCAGCTGGCATAGAGGCCCCGCCGGTTCTCGGGCGCCGTCTCGATCAGATAGGCGGTGGCCCCGCCCATCTCGCCCCCGACCGAAAAGCCCTGGATCAGCCGGGCCAGCACGATCAGAGCCGGCGCGGCGGCGCCGATGCTGGCGTAGGTGGGCGCGAAGGCGATGATCGCCGAACCGATCAGCATCAGGAAAATGATCAGGGTCAGCGCCGCGCGGCGGCCGGCCCGGTCGGCATATTGGCCGGGCAAGATCGCCCCGATCGGGCGAGGCACGAGGCCGACGCCATAGGTGGCGAGTGTCGCCAGCAGCGAGGCCAGCTCGCTGTCGGCGGGGAAGAAGGCCTTGGCGATATAGATCGAGAACAGGCCGTAGACGGTGAAGTCGAACCATTCCAGCGTGTTGCCGGCAATCGCTGCGGCGACCGCCAGCGTGCCGGCGACCGGCGGGGCTACCGCGCGGGCGATCACGCTTGAACGGGAAGTTCGAAACGGAGCAGATCGCGGATCAGTTCGGCCAAGCCGCGCGCCGCGTGATCGACCAGTACCTTGCCCAGTTCGGCAGTGGCGACCGAGGCATCGCCGACCACCCCGGCCGGGTTCAGGTCCTGGGTCTGCCAGCCATAGCCAGTGCGGCCGGTGGCGCGCAGATGCGTGAAGTTGCTCTCCATGCTCTCCCCAAACGAATGGAACGCCGCCACGGCGTCGGGGCGGACGAGGTCGGGGCGCAGATGGAGCAGCATTGCGGTTTCCTTGGCGCCGCCATGGAGCCCATGCACCGCCTCGGCCTTGCCGACCGCGCCCTTCGGCGTGCCGAAGGCGCCGGGGCTGCCCCAGCCGACGATCATGCCGAGCCGCGCGCGCAAGTCGGTCGCCACAATCTCGGGCAGGCCGGTCTGGCCGCCATGGCTGTTGAAGATCAGAAGCTTGCGCAGGCCCGCCCGCGCCACGCCCTCGCCGACGGCGGTCCAAAGTTTCAACAGGGTCGAAGCGTCCAGCGACAGGGTGCCGGGAAAGGCCAGATGCTCGTGCGAGGTGCCGACCGCCTGCATCGGCAGGACCACTACGGCCAAGTCGGGCGTCAGCAGGGCGCAGGCGGCGTCGATCACGCCCTGGTTGATGATGACGTCGGTCGACAGCGGCAGGTGCGGCCCGTGCTGCTCCACCGCCGCGACCGGCAGGATCGCCAGCGCATCCTTAAGCGCGCCATCGGCAAAGTCGGTGGTTGTGAGCTCGGCCCATTGCGCGGGGAAGCGGGTCAAACCAGATACCTCATTGGCTAACCTTGCCAGCATTTCCCTGACATCGTATGTCAGCCATTCCTACCGTTCAGCCGGAAACGATAACGATCCGGCGGGAGTTCTGTCCATGCCCATCGACCGCCTCGACGACGAAGACCAGCCCGATACCCCGGCGAAGGAGCCAAAGGGCGAGGAGCGTCCGTCGAACCTGATCGACAAGAACCTGTTCAAGTCGCGTACCGTCCTGCTGTTCGGCGAGATCAACGACAAGGTGGCGCGCGCCGTCACCGCGCAGCTGATCGCGTTGTCGTCGGAAAACGACAAGCCGATCCGCATGTTCATCAACTCGCCGGGCGGCCATGTCGAATCCGGCGATACGATCTTCGACATCATCCGCTTCGTCCGCGCCCCGGTTCAGGTGGTGGGCACCGGCTGGGTCGCCAGCGCCGGCGCGCTGATCTTCATCGCGGCGAAGAAGGAAAATCGCTTCTGCCTGCCCAACACCCGCTTCATGCTGCATCAGCCCTCGGGCGGCACGATGGGCAAGGCCAGCGACATCGCCATCGAGGCGAAGGAAATCATCCGCATGCGCCAGCGGCTGAATGAGACCTTCGCCAAGGAAACCGGCCAGCCGCTGGAGAAGATCACCCGCGACACCGAGCGCAACTATTGGATGTCGGCGGACGAGGCCGTGACTTACGGTCTGGTCAGCAAGGTGATCAATTCGGCCAAGGAAATCGATTAGCCCTTCCTCGGCTAAACCGCCGGCTCCTGCTGCGTGATGCAGTGGAACCCGCCACCGCCGATCACGAGGTCGTCGGCGAGCAGCTGGATGATCTTCCGGTCCGGGAACAGGCCGGAGAAGATCCGGAAGGCGGCATCGTCGCAGCCGTCGCCGAATGACGGCATGATCAGCCCGCCATTGGCGAAAACGAAGTTGATGTAGGAGAGCGTCAGCCGCCGCCCGTCCTGCTCCCGCCGTGCCGGCTGCGGAATCTCGACCACCTCCAGCTGCCGCCCCCCGGCGTCGCGCGCGGAGCGCAGGCGCGCCAGATTGTCATGCTGGGTCAGGTAATTGGGGTCCTCAGGGTCAGCGGTGACCTGGAGCATCACCGTGCCCGGCTTGGCGAAGCAGGCGATCTCGTCGACATGGCCGCCGGTCTCGTCGCCGTCATAGCCGCGGCCGAGCCAGGTCACCGACTTGGCACCCAGATAATAGGCCAGCACATGCTCCAGATCGGCCTTGCTCTTGCCCGGATTGCGCCTGGGATCGAGCAGGCATTCCTCGGTCACCAGCAGGGTCCCCTGCCCGTCGCCCGAGAAGGCGCCGCCTTCGAGCACCATGCGCGCAGCCAGCCGCGGATAGTTCTTGAGCTTCAGGACTTCGGCTGCGACCTCTGCATCGGCGGCGAACTCGCTGTGCAGCCCACCCCAGCCATTGAATATCCAGTCGACGCCGGCAAGACCACCTGGCCCTTTCACGAAGGTGGGGCCGATATCGCGCATCCAGCCGTCCGACAGCGGAATCGGCACCAGGTCGATGCCCGGGCCGCATGTCAGCGACGCCTCCGCCATCTCGCCCGGGCTGCACACCATGGTGACCGGCTCGAACTCGGCAATCGCCTTGGCGAGCTCGACATGGACGGCGCGCGCCGCCTCGATGCCGCCATGCCAAGTGGCGGGCCGCGCCGGCCAGGCCATCCAGGTCCGGGCATGCGGCTCCCACTCCGCTGGAAAGTTATATCCGTTCTGCATGTTACCGCTCACCGCGATCCCATTCCTTCCGCAGCCTCGCGAGACGACCAAGCCCCATCGCAGGCTGTCTGACTATAACACGAAGCAGCGGCAGGAGTGCGGAATGGACATCGGATTTATCGGCCGGAAATCCTAGCGCGACAACTCCAGCGCCTTTTCCAGCACCGTATCGCGGCCGGCGGCATAGTCGGCAAAAGACCAGCCGACATTCACCTCAGGCGTCAGATCGCCGGCTGCAACGCCATAGAGGAACTGGAACGGGTTGCATTCCGAAGGATCGTGGCAGCCGCTCGCCCAATCCTGCCTGAAATAGGCATGGCCGATGGCGATACGCGAATTGCGCAGGACCAGAGCCGGGCCGCCGTCGGTCCAGAAGGGCTCATGATCGCCCACCGCCTCGCCGACGATATGGGCGCGGTCGGCCAGGAAATGCCTGGCCCGCGCCGCGGTGATGATTGCGGCTGAGAAGGTGGCGTTGCCGGTCAGGATCCAGAGATTGCCCCTGGTTCCGAGCAGTTCCGGCAGGGCATGGGTGAATGCCATCGTCTTGCGCTCGTCGCCGCCGACATTGAAGCGCAGATCGAGGACCATCCGCCGCCACCCGCGCGGTGGCCTGGTTGCGGCGATGGCGGCCAACTGGTCGGTCAGCGCACCATGTGCGTCGTTGTGGTTGCCGTTGATGCGGACATAGATGCCGTCCGTTCCGAGCGGCGCCGAAACGGCCACCCGGTCGGGCTCTCGCAACGACAGCGGGTATTCCACCAGCACGGATTTCCACTCGGGCCCATAGCCACCCGGCGCGATCATCATGATCGGTTGCAGTCCGAACGGCTCGACCATCGGCGGCAGCGTCGCGAGCCGCGCCGAGGTCCCGTCATCCAGTGTGACCGACAGGTGCTCGCCATCCGTATCCGGCCAGATCGCCCGCAGCAGGGGCGGGCAATCGAGCAGGGGCGGACTGTCGACGCGGACATGCTCGGCGGTGCCGCTGACATAGGGTTCGAGCGCGGCCAGCGCCTGCTCCACCGGCCGGCCATCGATACCGACCACGCGGTGACCGAGCAGCGCCTCGGCCGGGCCGGTGGCCTGGACGACATAAAGCCCATCGGAGAACCAGGCGAACCGCAAAGGCGCCCGGCCGTACAGGCTGGCCCGTTGCTGCTTGTCGACGGTGGTATGGGCGTTGCCGGCGAGCGCCACCATCCGCGACACGGCCATCTCGAATTCGGCGTCCGGCATGGCGCCGGCGGGGCCGTCAAGTCTTTCGACCTCTTGCCGGAAGGCGAAGGCGGCCGGCGCCGAAAAGCTGCGATCGTATTTCAGCAGGAAGCCGAGGTCCGCCACATCCTGATGGCGGGCCTCGGCCTGGTCTTGTGGTGATGGGCGGTCCGGCAGGGGCACGGCGTCGCCTGGGCGGTCGAAATAGGTGCGGAAAACATAGGACAGCGGGTCGGATAGGCCTGCGGCGACGAGGAAAAGAGCGAAAAGCGCAAGAAGGACGGTAGTCTGTTTCAGGAAAATCCGCCCTTCCGTGTCGTCACTTCTTCTCGACCATGCCGCTGCCGTGGATAACGCTGGTGACCTTTACCCCCTCGCGGAGATAGTTGACCTGGCCGCTGCCGTTGATGACCGCGGCCAGCGTTTCGCGCGTATCGACGGTGGCGTCGCCACTGCCGTTGATGGTAGCCGAGGCCTTGCCGGTCTCCAAGCCGGAAAGGTCGGCGGTACCGGAGCCGTTGACCATCAGGGTCAGGCTCTCGAGCTTGCCCTTGGCCTTGATGTCGCCCGAACCGTCGAGGACGATGCGGGTGGTGCCGCCGGTCAGCCCGTCGATATCGGCCTTACCGCTGCCGTTGAGCGCAAAGCCGGTGAGGTCGGGTGTGGTGATATGGGCGGTCAGGTTGCCCAGGTCGTGGCTGCCGAACAGCGAGAAGATGTTGGCGTCGAGCCCGACCCTGAGTTCGCCATCGACGACCTCGGTCTTAACCCGGGAAAGCAGGTCTTTCTTGCCCTCGATAACGACCGAGTTCTCTTTGCCGACCTTGATGTCGACATTCCACGAGCCGGCGAACATGACCGCGTGGAACGGGGGCGTTGAGCGGGTTTCGCTGTCGGCGCTGGCCGGCCCGCTGAGGAAAGTCGCAGCGACCGCCGTCAGGGCCAGGCAGAGAACCAGGAGGCCGTGCCGGTCGATCGATCCAGAAGTCATTTCAACATCTCCATTTACGATCAGTCATCCGGCGGGGGCAGAACCCTTCGTGCAGTGCCGAAGGGTTCCGCCCCTTCGCCGGAGAGAATGATATCAGCCGCGCTTCTTGGTGGCAGCAGCGTCGGTGATCTGGCCGTTATTGGCGTGGACCAGAACGTGGCTGACCGGCAGGCCCTGGATATTGACGATCTCGACCTTGACGTTGCCGTCGGCGTCGAACTCGGCGCTGCCCGGGCGCATCGTGGTCTGGCCGGCGGCCTTCAGCTTGTCGGCAACCATCTGCTTGGCGCTGCCCAGAGTCAGGCTCTGGCCCAGCTGGGTGGTCACCTCACTGGTGGCCGGGGCGGCATAAGCGGCGGTGGTGATGAAGACGGCGAAAGCGGCAGCAACAACAGTGGGAAAACGAACCATTTTGAAGTCTCCGTAGCGAAGGTTTCTTAAATCGGCGGGCCCTCCAGCCAACCGGTCGGGCCGGATTGGCGCGACACACAGGGTATTGCAGCCCCCGTGCCAAGTTTCGTGCCAAGCCCATTATCGCACGGAAAAAATATTCTATCTTATTGTATCTATTAATGAATTTTTTCGAAGATTTGCCAGCGGCCGGCCGGATGGACGTGAAAACCGGTCCAAGCGAGACGGTTGGCGACGACAACCGCATGAGAAATTTCCTCACCGGTGGTGACGAAATTTCTCACAGTGAAAATTCCTTAAATTCGCCTAGAATCCCTTGACTGCCTGGGCGGCATGCTCGACCTCCGGCGCGCCGTCGAAACAGTGCGAGACCAGCCCGCGCCAGGCCTGGAAATCGTCCGAGCCGCGGAAATCGACTGTGTGATTCTCAAGCGTCTCCCATTCGACCAGCAGGCGATAGCGGCCGGGGATTTCGACCGAGCGCACCAGCGCCATCGACACGCATCCCCTGGCGCGGCGGAACAGCGGCGCGGCCGCGCCGACCCCGGCCTCGAACTCGGCCTCCATTCCCGCCTTGACGGCAATCTGCGCTATTTCAAGAATCATGATCTGTCCTTTAAGGATGGGGCCGGCAACGTTCGGGGAAGGAACGAGATGAGCAGCGTGATGTCGAGGACTATCTGTGCATCGGTCGCATGCCTGTTCATGGCAGCGCCGGCGCAGGCGATCTGCCTGCAGCCCCAGCCGGTGCGCGCCTGCACCGAGTTCTTCCACAGCGAGAATGTCGTCGTCGCCAAAATCCTGTCGGTGCGCAAAATTCCCGACACGCCGGACCCCAACAATGTCGAAGGCTGGTTCTACAAGATCGCCGTCGACAAGACCTATCGCGGACCCAAGCCGCCCGCCGAAATCCATACCGGGAACGCACAAACCAAATTCACCATGGAGGTCGGCAAGTCCTACCTGCTGTTCCTCAACAAGAATGCGCAATCGCGGCCGGCGCCCGACACCTGCGGCAACTCCGCCGAGCTTGCCAAGGCGAACGACGCCGTCGCGGCGATCGACAAAATTCTGAAGGCCGCGGGCAGCGGCGGCGGCGGCGATATCGGCGGCCGGGTAATGCTGCCGATCGCCGGCAGCCAGGCGATGTCGGAATCCGGCGCGCCGGGCATCCCGGTCACCATCCAGAACTATGTCGGCCGCGACCAGACCGTAACCACCGACCAGGCCGGCCGCTTCGACGCCCATGTCCCCGCCGGCCATTACACTGTGGCCGGCAGCTCGGACCATTGGGATGTGGTGCCCTATGCGCTGTCCT
>CAZNNJ010000277.1:0-3789 GCA_964574305.1 uncultured Rhodospirillales bacterium
GCCTTTGCACTAAGCCGCGACCCGCCGTTGCGCGTCACCATTCAGGATCTGGAGCCTCCCCCCACAAAATTGGCCACCCTCCTTCCAAAATAAACGCCCCGCCCGGGCGCACAGGGATCAGGCAGTGCACCGGCTCCATCGGCGCGTGCGACAGGAACGGCAGCTCATAGATCGCCGACAGCCTGGTTGCCGCGCCCGAGAGGGCGGCCTGGGCGTCGCCTTTCTTGCGGCCCTCGATGGCGCTGCCGTTCTCGGATGCCTTCGCCAGCGCGCCGACGACAGCCTTGTGGCTGAGCCCGGCATTGGCGCCGCTGTCCCATTTGACCGCCAGCCGTTCCAGCCCCTGCTTGGCCGCCCACATATGGTCGCCCACCACCGCGACGGCCGAACCGTCATCCAGCTTCAGCACCGCCCGCACGCCCGGGATCGACCGCGCCGCTGCCTCGTTCATCGCGGCGACCTTGCCGCCCCTGACCGGGCAGATCGCCAAGGTGCCGATCTTCATGCCGTCGACTTTGGCGTCGATGCCGTAAACCATGGTGCCGTTGACCTTGGGCGGCGTGTCCAGCCGCTTGGCCGTGGTGCCGATCAGCTTGAACTCGGAAGGCTCCTTGGTTTTCACCGTTTCGGGCACCGGCAGGGCCGCCGCCGCCGCGACCAGCGCGCCGTAGGGCAGGGTGCGACCCGTGGGCTTGTGCAGCACCGCGCCGTGCTGCGCCTGGCAGGTGGCGGGATCGACCTTCCATTGCTTCGCCGCCGCCGCGACCAGCATCGTCCGCGCCGTGGCGCCGGCCTCGCGCAGGCGCACCCAGTCGCCGCGGACGGAGGTGGAGCCGCCGGTCGCCTGCTCGCCCAGCAGCGGATCGGCATATTTGGCCTCGTCCGGCGGCGCGGCTTCCAGCTTCACCTGGTCGAGCCCGACTTCGAGCTCCTCGGCGATCAGCATCGCGGCGGCGGTGTGAATGCCCTGGCCGACCTCGGCATTGGGCATGATCAGCGTAATCGCGCCCGCCGGATCGATCTTCACGAAGGCGTTGGGCATGAAACCCGAAGCCGGCTCGGCGCCGCGCGCCAGGCTGGGCAGCCGCAGCCCCAGCATCAGCCCGCCGCCGGCGAGCACCGACGTCTTCAGGATCGCGCGGCGGGAAAGCTCGATATGTCCCATGATGCCGCCTCCTTACGCTGCGGCCGCGGCATGGATCGCCGCGCGGATGCGCACATAGGTGCCGCAGCGGCAGATATTGCCCGACATGGCGGCGTCGATGTCGGCGTCGGTCGGGTTGGGCGTCTGGGCCAGCAGCGCGGCCGCGGCCATGATCTGGCCCGACTGGCAATAGCCGCATTGCGGCACCTCCTTATCCAGCCAGGCATGCTGCACCTTGGCGCCCGTGGGCGTGTCGCCGACCGCCTCGATCGTCAGGATCTTTCCGCCGCCGATCTCCCCCACCGGCAGCAGGCAGGAGCGCACCGGCGCGCCGTCCAGATGCACGGTGCAGGCGCCGCACTGGGCGATGCCGCAGCCGAACTTGGTGCCGGTCATGCCCAGCACGTCGCGCAGCACCCACAGCAGCGGCATATCGGCGGGAACATCGACCTCAAGTGTCTGACCGTTGATCGAAAGGCTGACCATGACGTCTCCTTGGCCGGCCGCGCCGGCATTCCGGTAAGGGCGAATTCCACCGATTCTTCAACCCGCCGCTCGTGCGCGGGTTCCAGCGGATGGACTCACAGTGAATCCTAGTGGGATCGCCGCCACCTGTATTGTCAATTTCTGTGCTATCACGGACTCTTACTCCCTCGCCCCGCCGGGGAGAGGGAGGGGCCCGCCGCGAAGCGGTGGGAGGGTGAGGGGGTCTGCCGAAGTCGTGACGCGTGTTCTGAGAGAATCCCCAAGCTCGATCACCCCCTCACCGGCCCTTCGGGCCACCCTCTCCCCGTGGGGGCGAGGGTTATTCGAATACAGCCTCTCGGCCCTCATCGGCCTCTTCCTCGCGGCGTTCATCTTCACGCCCGCGGTCCTCACCGGCACCGGCCCGTTCTGGGATGCGCCGAACTATCCCGACATGCAGCAGCACCTGGCGGCGGCGCGCTATTTCCTGCACGATTCCTGGCGCTTTCCGGTCTTCCTGACCAGGCTGATCATGCCGCCGGACGGCGTGTCGGTGGTGTTCCTCGACGTCAATCCGCTGCTGGCGTTCCTGGCGAAGGTCTGGTTCAAGCTGACCGGGCTCACCGTCAATTATTTCGGGCCGTGGATCGCGATCTGCTACGCGCTTCAGGGCGCGGCGTTCCTGTATCTGTGCCGGTCGCTGGGCTTGCGCGGCTGGCTGCCGGCGGTGGTGTGCGCGGTGATCGCGCTGTCGGTGCCGGAATTCCTCTACCGCTATTTCCACCTGAACCTGCTGGGCCAGTTCCTGATCACGCTACAGCTTGGCTTCTATTTCCGGGCGGTGCGCGGTGGACGGTTCCGGGCGATGTCCTGGTGGTCGATGGCCTTGGCGCTGACCACCATCCTGATCCATTTCTACCTGTTCGCGATGGTGGCCGGGATTTATGCCGCGCTGCTCGCCGAATATGCCTTTCAGCGCCGGGGTGAAATCGGAACCATGCTGGCGCACGGCGCCGACTTCATCATGGGCACGGCGGCGCTGCTGGTTATCTCCGGCTATCTGCACGGCGCGGGCGGATCGACCGGGTTCGGCTATTTCTCGATGAACATCCTGTCGCCCTTCGTGCCGCAGGAATCAGGCGTCCTGCCCTTCATGCACGACATGATCGATGGCACCGGCGGCCAGTATGAGGGCTTCAACTATCTGGGCCTTGGCATATTGCTGCTGTTCGTGATCGCGCTGGTCCTCTACCGCCGGGACCTGAAGGCGTTGGCCCTGCGCTACCGCTTTCTGCTGCTGACGATGCTGGCCTTCACCGCCTTCGCCATTTCGTTCAATCCGATGATCGGCGATATCGCGCTGCTGCACCCGTTCGGTCACGCGGCCAGCACAGCGGCATCCGCGCCCGCGCCGACGCCAAGTCCAGCAGGTGCTGCCGGCACGGGCCAGAAAATCCACGACCTGATCTTCTACCCGCTGCAGCAATTCCGCTCCTCCGGCCGTTTCTTCTGGCCGGTCGGCTATCTGATGGCCGCCTTCGGCATCGTCGGCGTCTGGCGCCGAATGCCCGGCCCGGCGGGCCTCGCGATCCTCGCCGTCGCGGCACTGCTGCAATTCATCGATGCCGGGCCGCTCAGGCACGAAATGTCGGCGGCGATCCGCGCCCCCGCCGCGACCCCGGTCGGGGCCGACCCCTGGGTCAGGCTGATCGCAGCTCACAGGGAGATCACCGTGCTGCCCAGCATGGACTGCGCCGACGCCCAGTCCCCGCTGATCCCGCTCTTCGTCTTCTACGCCTCTGAAACCATCACCCCGACCCACAGCGCCAAGCTCTCGCGCGGCCCCAAGGCCGACTGCCCGGCGGAGTTCCGGGAATTGATCGGCCGCCAACAATCGCCAGATGAAATCCTGGTTCTTCTATCGCCCCCGATCCCGGAAGCCACCATCCAGGCCATGCCCGACGCCGCTGAGTTCTGCCGCAAATTTTCGCTCGGCTATGTCTGCTCGGCCAAATGGGCGGAGCTCGACGCCGCCGGCATCAAGCTCGGCCCGCGCGATCTGGGACCGCCAGGGCCGATGCCGTACAACCCGGCGGAAGGCGCGGCGGGGCATCGTCCATCGGTCAAATAGAGGCTATCGCCATGGATATGGCGCGCTATTTTCCCTTGTTTTTCATTGC
>CAZNNJ010000277.1:3799-7065 GCA_964574305.1 uncultured Rhodospirillales bacterium
CCTGTCAAATGTCGCGGTTATTTCCCTTGTTTTCCCTGCCTCTCTGGCTTGTCGTGACCACCATTCTGGCCGTTCAGTCAGGCTGGTTTTCCCTGGTGAGCCGCTATCCGGACCGGCTTGAGCGGGCGGTCCTCAAGCTCCGCTGGTTGAACACCCGGCATTTGCCGAAAGAGTGAAGAACGAAGCCCGGCAAGTCTCCGCCGGGCTTCTTCGTAAGGCCCGCTTCAATCGATAATGGCGACTCCCCGTGGGACTTTGCCATGCTGAAAGGACGCGCGGTGATCCGGATTGCCCAGATCCATCTGGAACTTGACCCACTTTTCGTCTGCCAAAACAGCCATCTGCCAGTCGCCGGTCACCGTGTCGGAGAACTGCCAAAGTATGTGATAGCCGTCTTCATTCGAGAATCCTTCAAAATCGGCTTGGATGATACCACCGGCATGGTTCCAAAGCGCGGTCTTTACCGACCCGACGATGTCCCAGCCGTTATCTTCGTACGTGCCTGAAAGTATCGGCAGGATGTAGACGGTCTCCACCGTCGGAAGGTAGGAGGCCAGCCACTGCGCGGCTGATCTGGGCTGGCAGTCGTCGATCTCTTCCAGGAAGCCATCGATCTCATCGCGTCCGATTTCCGTGCTGGCCACGGGGTAGCGTTCGACCATGCACACTTCACGGCCGTCGGCATGGGCGATAATGAGCTGCTGCCAGTCGCTGTCCTGGACGTCACCAGAGATAGTGGCCTTGCATCCGTCGGTTGTCAGCCGTTTTTCCAGGAGCGATGGCGCGACCGCAGCGGGATTCGGCGACAGAACGCGAATGTAATATCCCATCGGTGATCCTCCCTGGGCGCGAGCGCCGTGACGAATCCTACAGCCTCCCCGCCGCCTCCCAGCCCAGGTCCGCCAACGGGGCAGCGAGCAGGCCCACCTGTTCGGCATTCGGCGCCGCGGCGTTGCCGCTTTTCCAGCGGGCGTAGATGCCCTGGGCGATGGCGGCGAAGCGGAAGAAGGAGAAGGCGAGGTAGAAGTCGTATTGCGGCACCTCTTTCAGGCCGGCGGCGCGGCAATAGCCGGCGATATAGTCCTCTTCCGACGGCAGGCCCGGGGGCAGGGGGCGGCCGGCGAGGCCGGGGATGTTGGGCGTATCGTGCGGCAGGCGCCAGATCATGCAGTTATAGGCTAGGTCGGCGAAGGGATGGCCCAGGGTCGCCAGCTCCCAGTCCAGGGTCGCCAGCACCGCGGGCCTGTCGGCGGCGAACATCAGGTTCTCCAGCCGGAAATCGCCGTGCGAGATGGTGGTGATCTCGCCCGTGGGGATGTGACCCGGCAGCCAGGCGATCAGCCGGTCCATATTCGGGATCTCGTGGGTCTTGCCGGCCTCGTATTGCCGGCTCCACAGCGTGATCTGGCGGGTGAGGTAGCCGGTGGGCTTGCCGAAATCCGAGAGGCCGGCCGCCGCCCAGTCGACCTTGTGCAGCCTGGCCAGCGTGTCGCTCATCGCGCCGTAGATCGCCGCCCGCTCGGCCGGTTCGACGCCGGGAACGGCGGGGTCGCGGAAGACGCGGCCCTCCAGGAAATCCATGACATAAAACGGCGTGCCGATCACCGCGCTGTCCTCGCACAGCAGCGGCACGCTGGGCACCGGCACGCCCGAGCCTTCCAGCGCCTTGATCACGCGATATTCGCGCTCGATCATATGCGCGCCGTGCAGCAGCTGCCCGCCCGGCTTCTTGCGCAGCACGTATTTGCGCGTCGGCGTGGTCAGCATATAGGTCGGGTTCGACTGTCCGCCGCGGAACTGGCGGACCTCAAGCGGCGGGACGAAGCCCGGCAGGTGATCGCTGAGATACCCGGTCAGCCGGGCGATATCGATCTCATGCCCGCTGCGGATGTCGGTGGTTTCGCCGTCGCTCACGCCTGTATTCCCGATGTTCGTTTGGCGCGCGACCCTAATGGGTCCGACGCACCTGTCAATTCGGGATGTCTTAGTTTGAAAGGATAAGATTTAACGCAGAGAACGCGGAGGATCGCTGAGGGCGCTGAGTTTATGAATTCAGCCACAGATTACACAGATGAACACAGATTGGTCTGAACGCTACCGCCTTCGGTCGTCAAAGCCGCGCAGCGGAAAAACATCTGTGTTTATCTGTGTAATCTGTGGCTAACCGGATTTCCTTGACTTCTTTATAAACCTCCGCGCTCCTCTGCGCCCTCCGCGTTAAAATCTTGTTCTGTACTAAGTCGTCTCGTTCAAGGGATGCACGCCCAGCACGGTCACTTCCTCGAAGCCCTTGAGCTCGGCCTGGGTTTCCTTCGGCACGCAGAGCAGGTTGAAGGAGCCGGTATTGGCGTAGATGTTCTCCGGGTCGCCGAAGAAATTGCCGGGGTTGTACAGCTTCGGGACATGCCAGTAGGTGCGGTAGTTGAGCGACCAGAGCAGGGTCAGCAGCTCGTCGCTCTTCGCTGGGCGGTCGTTCTCGGCATAGATGATCGGGCGATGGGTCAGGATCAGATTGGTGCCGCCGCGCAGCACCTCGGCCTCCATCCCCTCGACATCGATCTTGATCAGCTGGGCCGGCCGGCCGCGCATGATCTGGTCCAGCGGCAGCACCGGCACCGGCTCACCCTCGCCGCCGTCGGCCAGCGACAGGCCGCCGAAATTCTGCAGCTCCTGCGCGAAATAATTGAGCGGCGGCACGATCATGCCGCTCGGCTCCGCGCCGCAGCCGGCCCAATAGCACTCCACGTTGCCCAGCATGTTGAGCGAGACATTGGCCGACAGGTACTGATGGACGATGCGCTGCGGCTCGATCGCGATCACGCGGCCCTGGGGGCCCACCTTCTTGGCGATCGATACGGTGTGCGAGCCGATATTGGCCCCGACCTCGACCACTGTGGCGCCCGGTTGGATCAGCTGGTCCAGCACCTGCCATTCCAGCTCGCCATATTCGCCGTAGCGGATCAGCGCCAGCCCGACATAGCCGTCGAACCGGTTGGCCAGGAAATAGCCGTGACGCCCCGCCACGAGCCGGTTCACGTCGTCGAGCGGCAGAACCCTGGTATAGGGAAGGGGGGTCAGCTTGAGGCCTCCTGGTCAGGTCCGCCGGGCGCCGAAATTTGGCCGGGTCCGGCGCTCCCTTTATTCCACAGCCGCGATCACCTTGCGAAGCGTTTCGACGATCCGGTCGATCTGCGATTTCTCGATGATCAGCGGCGGCGACAGGCAGATGGCGTCGCCGGCCTGGGGCACCAGCCCGGCCTCGCCCC
>CAZNNJ010000278.1:0-7050 GCA_964574305.1 uncultured Rhodospirillales bacterium
CTGGGTCGCCGCCAATGGCGGCAAGGCCCGGAAGACCCCACGCGGGGCGGCCGAGGGTAGCGACATCGTCTTCGCTTGCGTCGGCAATGACGACGACCTGCGCCAGGTGACGACAGGCGAGGACGGCGCCTTTGCCGGGATGAAGCCGGGCGCAATCTTCGTCGACCACACCACCGCCTCGGCCGAGGTGGCGCGCGAGCTCCATGCCGCGGCCGCCAAGGCCGGCTTTGCCTTCCTCGACGCCCCGGTCTCGGGCGGGCAGGCGGGGGCGGAGAAGGGCATCCTCACCGTGATGGTCGGCGGCGACGAACCTGCTTTCGCCAAGGCCGAACCCGTTATCCGCCATTTCGGCCGCGCCGTGACCCTGATGGGACCGTCGGGCGCGGGGCAGCTGACCAAGATGGTCAACCAAATCTGCATCGCCGGTCTGGTCCAGGCGCTGTCGGAAGGCATCGCCTTTGCTGAACATGCCGGGCTGGATGTGACCCGGGTGATCGACGTGATCAGCAAGGGCGCCGCCCAGTCCTGGCAGATGGAAAACCGCAGCCCGACGATGATCGAGAACCGTTTCGATTTCGGCTTCGCCGTCGACTGGATGCGCAAGGACCTGTCGATCGTCCTGGACGAGGCCCGCCGCAACGGCGCGCGGGTACCGGTGGCCGCGCTGGTGGACCAGTTCTATGCGGCCGTTCAGGTGCGCGGTGGCAACAGGTGGGACACGTCGAGCTTGGTGACGCTGCTCAGGGACTGATCTGCGGGTCAGATGTCGCTGCTCTTGTCGATAGCCTCGTTCAGACGCTTCACCACGTCGGGCTTGCCCGCGGCTGCTGCCAGAGCCTCCCAGCTGTCGGGTGGATTACCGGCGTTCAGCATCTTTTCGAAAGTCCTGTAGGCGTCGGTCTTGCTCCCATAAGTACGGAGGGGTTTGTGGTGTTTACCCCGGGCGTAAAGGATCGTTTTGGCGCTGGAGCTGAAGCAAAAAAACAGCCGGAAGGGGCCAGAGCCGAACTTCGCGCGGAACCAATGCTTCCGGTTCGCGCCGAGCGTATCACCCTGGCGAAATGCCGAAGCCGTGGGATCGCTCGGTATAACGTCGAGTATCAGTTTGAGGATTGCCGCCAGCAGTTTGGCGTTAGCGCCGTCACGATAGTGTTTGTCGTTCGCGGTTTTCTCGCGCTCGACAGCTTGGGTGAGCTTGAGCAACTGCTCGGTGAACAATGGATGGGCGCCGATCTTCCATCCCTTGACGACCAGCACGATTTCAGATGACCACGTCGCCGTGGATCGGCGCTTCGAGATCGACGTCTATGCCCTGAACAAGCGACTGCGCACGATCGATCAGCGCGGGCGACAGATCGGCAAGCCGTTCAGGGTGGCCGACCATGTCGCGCGCCAGAAAATCGAGGAATGCCTCGATTGCGGGGTCCTCGGTATCGGGGCCGGCTTTCATGATCACGGCCCGGTCGCCTTCGACTATGTAGGCCAGGCGGTCTCCGGGGCCGACGCCCAGAGCCTGACGTACGCCGGCGGGAAGCGTGGTTTGAGACTTGGCGGTAATAACGCTTTTGATCATCGCGATCTCCCTGACCATCGAAGGTAATGCGTTTGCATTCCAAGTCAAGAATGCATATGCATTCCCAGATTGCAGGGCCGACTACATCCGCCGCAACCGCACCTCGCCCAGCGTGTGATCCGGGCGCTTGGTCAGGACCACGCTGGCGCGTTCGCGGGTGGGGACGATGTTCTCGCGCAGGTTGGGCAGGTTGATCGTGCGCCAGACATTGCGGGCGAAGGCGATGGCCTCGTCGCGGCTCAGGTCCTTGTAGCGGTTGAAGAAGGCCTTTTCGTCGCGGAAGGCGGTTTTCTGCAGCAGCAGGAAGCGTTCCAGGAACCAGGCTTCGATTTCGTCCTCGGCGGCGTCGAGATAGACCGAGAAATCGAAGAAGTCCGATGCCAGAACCGGGTGGGCGCCGGATTGCAGCACGTTCAGCCCCTCGAAGATCAGTACGTCAGGCTGGCGGATGACCTGGCTCTCGCCGGGCACGATATCGTAGGCCTCGTGCGAGTAAAGCGGCGCGGCGACTTCGGGCTCTCCGCTCTTGATGTCCGCCAGGAAGCGGATCATCCGGCGCATGTCATAGCTTTCCGGGAAGCCCTTGCGCGTCATCAGCCCGCGCTCATTCAGGATCGCATTGGGGAACAGGAAGCCGTCGGTGGTGATCAACTCGACCTTGGGCCGGTCGGGCCAGCGGGCGATCAGGGTTCTGAGGATGCGGGCGAAGGTCGATTTGCCGACCGCGACGCTGCCGGCGACGGCGATGACATAGGGTGGGCGCACGGCAGGCCGGCCGAGGAACGCGTCCTTGACGCTCGCCAGATTGCGCGCCGCCGCGACATGCAGGTTCAAGAGGCGCGAGAGCGGCAGATAGGCCTCGACCACCTCTTCCTGGGAAACTTCTTCATTGACGCTGCGCAGGATCGCCAGGTCCCGGGCGGACAGGGTCATCGGCGTATTGGCGCGCAGCGCCGCCCATTCCGAGCGCGTGAACGACAGATATGCCGCTGTTTCCTCGGTGGTCTTCTGATCGTCCAACCTGATCGCTCCTGAATTGCGTTGGCGCATTCAAGCAGGATTTCCGGTTGACGTCTCCCCCACCTCCGGTTAAATATTAACTATATCGTTAATTATTAACCACAAGCGAAGGAGTCTCGATATGGCGCAGCATGCAAGCGAGCAATCCAACGTGATCCCGGGCTTGTTCTATGATGATGCCGCGGCGGCCCTGGCCTGGCTGGAAAAGACTTTCGGCTTCGAGACCAGGCTCTATATCACCGACGACAAGGGCGCGGTGGCGCATGCCGAGATGTCCTATGGCGGCGGGCGGATCATGGTCGGACCGACCGGCTGGACGGACTGGGCGAAGAGCCCGAAATCAGTCGGCGGGGCAAATACCGGCACGATCCATCTGATGGTCGACGATGTCGATGCCCATTGCGCGGCGGCACGTGCCGCCGGGGCGGTGATCACGATGGAACCTGCGGACCAGTTCTATGGCGACCGCACCTACCGGGCGCGTGACCCCGAGGGCCATAACTGGACCTTCGGGCAGCGCATCCGCGAAGTTTCGGTGGAAGAGATGGAGGCGGCGACCAACCTCAAGGTTGAGTACCGGTGACGCCGGCCGTCACTGTCATCGACAGCACATTGGCGGCGCTGGCCGACCCGACCCGGCGGGGTGTGATCGACCTGCTGCGCGAGCGGCCGCGCCGCGCCGGGGAGCTCGCCGCCGCGGCGCGGATGAGCGCCCCGGCGATGAGCCGGCATCTGCGTGTGCTGCGGGCCAGTAAGCTGATCGAGGAAAGCCATCCGGAGAACGACGCCCGCCAGCGCATCTATCAGTTGCGGCCTGAGTCGTTCGCCGCGCTGCAGGCCTGGCTGGGCCAAGTACAGCAGTTCTGGGTTGGGCAGCTCGACGGCTTCAAGGCCTTCGCCGAGGCGGAAGCGCCCAATCCGTGAGCGCGCCATGAGCCACGCCAAAATCATGGTCTCGATCCGGCTCAAGGTTGCGCCGGCGGCCGCGTTCGAGCTGTTCATCAGCCGGATCGACGACTGGTGGCGGCGGGGGCCGAAATACAGGATGGGTCCCGGCGGACGCCTGCGCTTCGAGCCGGGCGAGGGCGGGCGGCTGATCGAAATTTATGATGAGGCCGCCGGCGAGCTGTTCGAGATCGGCCGCATCCTGGTCTGGCGGCCAGGGGAGCGGCTGGTGTTCGAGTGGCGCCAGCCGAATTTCACGCCCGACCAGGTGACCGAGGTCGATATCGGCTTCACGCCCGTGGCCGAGGGCACGCGACTGACCCTGGAGCATCGCGGCTGGGATACACTGCCGCCCGATCATCCGGCCCGCCACGGTATGGAGGACCGCCGCTTCCTGCTGATCCATGCGCGCTGGTGGGAGGATCAGTTCGTCGCGCTCAAGGGAATGGTCGATGAGTGATGTCGAAAGCCTGCGCCGGATCGCGCTCGGCCTGCCGGAGGCCTATGAGCAGGACCATTTCGGCGGCCCGTCCTGGCGCGTCGCCAAGAAGATCTTCGCCACCGCGTCGCCCGAGAAGAACCGCGCCACCCTCAAGCTCGGCCGCGACCAGCAGTTGATCCTGTTCGACGTCCGCCCTGACACGTTCTCGCCGGCGGTCTGGGGCGCGCTCACCTGGACCTATGTCGAGCTTGGGCGGATCGACGATGGCGAGCTGGCCGATCTAGTGAAAAACGCCTGGCGGCAGGTGGCGCCGAAGGGGCTGCTGAAGGCCTAACCCCCCGCCGTTTTGGCCTCGTTCCAGGAGGGCCCCATTTCCTCCAGGGTCGATTGCCCGGGCGGCTTTCCGTTCGCCAGGAGAATGCGCTCGATATATTTGAAGCGGCGCTCGAACTTGGCGTTGGTGCCACGTAGCGCCATCTCGGGGTCGATCTCCAGGTGGCGGGCCAGGTTGACGACGGCGAACAGCACGTCGCCCAGCTCGTCGGCGATCTTTTCCTTGTCGGCGGTCGGCAGCTCGGCGCCCAGCTCGCCGATCTCCTCGGCGATCTTGTCCAGGATCGGCTCGGGTGCGCCCCAGTCGAAGCCGACGCGCGAGGCGCGGCGCTGCAGCTTCTCGGCGCGGGAGAGGGCAGGGAGCGCGGTGGCGACGCCGTCGAGCACGCTGCCGGGCTGGTCGCCGCCATTGCGCTTGGCCGCGCGTTCGGCCGCCTTGATGCTTTCCCAGTTGTCGTTGACCGCGGACGGAGTCGCGGCATTGACCGCGCCGAAGACGTGCGGGTGGCGGCGCAGCATCTTGTCGACGATCGTGTCGGCCACGGCGTCGAAATCGAAAGCGCCGATCTCCTCGCCCATGCGGGAATGGAACACGACCTGCAGCAGAAGGTCGCCCAGCTCGTCCTTGAGCCCAGCCATATCCTCGCGCTCGATCGCGTCGGCCACTTCATAGGCCTCCTCGATCGTGTAGGGCGCGATCGTCTTGAAATCCTGGGCCAGGTCCCATGGGCAGCCGCCGGTCGCGTCGCGCAGGCGGGCCATCACCGCCAGCAGGCGGTCGATCGGACGGGCATCTCGGAATGCGGGATCGTCAATCATCGGCCCACCATAGCCGATGATGCCGCCGATGCCAGAGGGTTTGAGCAGAAGTTTTCATCAACGACAAACCAGCTTCCAGGTTTCAGGTTCGTGACGTAATGTTGCACTGCACCAAGGCGTGCAGGCAACCGGGGAGCATGATGGCGGCGGTTCAGGAACTCGTGAACGATCTCGACTGCCTGTTCGCGGAATATCGCGCCGTCGCCGACCAGTATCCCGCGTCGAACCCGCTGCTGCGCCTGGCGCTCGAAATCTCCAACCGGCTGGAGGCCGGGACGCTGGGTTACGATGCGCTGGGGGAGCTGGTCCAGCACCTGACGATGAGCGGCTTCGAGACCCGCGCTACGAAGCTGGCGCGCTATTCGGGCGAGACCGATCCCGATAGCAATGCCGCCATCATCCGCGGGATCGTCGAGCAGCAGATCCGCGCGGCCGACGGCGCCCCGAGGCCGTTCGAGGACTTCAAGATCTGGGCCGAGCGCGATTTGTTCGGCATCGTCATCACTGCCCACCCGACCTTCGAAATCTCGTCCGACCTGATGCAGGCGCTGAGCGCGCTGGCGATCGGCCGCAAGGATGGGCAGAAACTGGACGAGGCCGGGCGCGCCGCGATCCTGGCTGAAGTTGCCGCCAAGCCGCACGGGCCCGACAAGGTGCTGGACCTTAAGCGCGAGCAGACACTGGCGCTGTTCGCCATCGGCAACATCCATCTGGCGCTGCGCCGGGTCTATGGGATCGTGCTGGAGGTTGCGGCGGGGGTCTATCCTGACCGTTGGACCGAGCTCACGCCGCTTCTCATCACCGTCGCGTCCTGGGTCGGATTCGATACGGACGGCCGCTCCGACATCGGCTGGTCCAACGCCTTTGAGCGGAGGCTGGAGAGCAGCGGGGCGCAGCTCAGGGAGGTGGCGGGCTGTATCTCCGACCTGTCCGCCCGGGCCAAGGGCGAGGATCTGAGATTGACGCTCGACCTCGCCGCCTCGCGGGTCGCCCGCTCGCTCGGCAATGCCGAAAGCGAGAATGAGGCGCTGGCGGTGTTCGATCCGTCCTCCCCTGCCGGTTCGGCGCCGTTCAAGCGGGCGGTGCAGCGCATGGATGGGCTCAAGGGCAACCGGATGGACAGCGCCGAGCCGCTGGTCATGTTGCTGGATCGGGCGCTGAGGCTGTCAGCCGACGATCCGCAACTGTCGAGCGACCTGATCGTGCTCAGGGCCGAGCTCAAGAATTTCGGCCTGGGCACCTCGCACATCCATGCCCGGATCAACGCCACCCAGCTCCACAACTCGATCCGCAAGGCGGTGAATCTCGGCACCTCGCCCGACGATCCCCGGCATCGCCAGACCTACCTCAACAAGCTGACCGACCTGATCACCAATATCGAGCCGGTGACGATCAATTTTGGCTCGCTGATCGCCGAGCGGACCTCGTCCAAGCGCCTGTTCATGACGATCGCGCAGATCCTCAAATATATCGACGACGGCACCAATATCCGGCTGCTGATCGCCGAGTGCGAATCGCCCTTCACCGTGCTGACCGCGCTCTATTACGCCCGCCTGTTCAACATCGCCGAGCGGGTCGAGATCTGCCCGCTGTTCGAGACCGAGCGGGCGCTGGAGCGCGGCAGCCGGGTGATGGAGGCGCTGCTCGACAACCCCGCCTATGCCGCCTACCTGAAGACCATCGGCAAGCTCTGCGTCCAGACCGGCTATTCCGACGCAGGCCGCTATATCGGCCAGACCCCGGCCTCGGGTTCGATCGAGCGGCTGAAGCAGCGGATCGTCCGGCTGGTCGACCGGCGGGAACTCACCGGCGGCCAGCCCGTCTTCCTCGGCCCGCCAGGCGATTCCATCCGCCCGCGCGGCCCACAGGGCCGCCTTCTCCAGCCGCCCGCCCCATGCCCCCCCGCACCATGCGTGAC
>CAZNNJ010000279.1:0-7040 GCA_964574305.1 uncultured Rhodospirillales bacterium
TTTTATGTTGTCTTATCGAACATAGTCTCTCTTGGGGTTTTTCTGGCTAAAATTATGGGCGGTTTTGGCTGTCGTCGTCGGAACCCCGTGGATGTTGCCAACGACGGCCTCGGCCGCCGTGCTTCACCATCACGCGGGGAACAACGCCCACCGGCATCATGTGGCGCATCACGTGCATGGGCACCGCCACCACGCTGCCCGTCACCACAAGTGATCGAATGGCGACCGCCGCGGCTCTGGTGGCCGCGGCGGTTGCTTCCGGGCCTGGCAAAACAGGCCTTGGACATTCTTTTCCTCTATAGGATTATCGCCCCCGCCGGCTTCGTCCCAGAAAGCCGCACCGATCGGGGGAAGCATGTACGACCGGATCATCAAGGGCGGCACCGTCGTCGACGGCAGCGGTTCGGCGCCCTTCACCGCCGATGTCGCGCTTGAAGGCGGCCGCATCGCCGAGATCGGGCGGGTCACCGCCGCGGCACGCGAAACGATCGATGCCGACGGGTTGCTGGTCACCCCCGGCTGGGTCGACATCCACTCTCATTACGACGGCCAAGTCACCTGGGATTCCCAGCTCGCCCCCTCATTCTGGCACGGCGTCACCACAGTCCTGATGGGCAATTGCGGTGTCGGCTTCGCCCCGGCGCGGCCGGACCGGCACGACTTCCTGATCAGCCTGATGGAAGGCGTCGAAGACATTCCCGGCACCGCCCTCTCCGAAGGCATCAACTGGGAATGGGAGAGTTTCCCCGAATATCTCGATGCGCTGGACCGCAAAAGCTGGTCGCTCGACGTCGCGGCGCAGCTGCCGCACGGCGCGCTGCGCGCCTATGTCATGGGTGAGCGCGCCGGAGCCAAGGAACCGGCGACGGCGGACGACATCGCCGAGATGGTGAGGCTCACCGCCGAGGCCCAGGCGGCGGGCTCGTTCGGCTTCTCGACCTCGCGCACCGTGTTCCACCGCTCGTCCGACGGTGTTCCCGTGCCCGGCACCTATGCCGAGCAGGATGAGGTTTATGCCATTGCCGAGACCCTGGCCAGGAGCGGCCACGGCGTGCTCGAGGTCGCACCGACGACGCCGGATGAAAGTTCGGATGCGCCGCAGACCGAGCTCGACTGGATGGCCGACGTCTCCGCCAGGACCGGCTGCCCGGTCACCTTCCTCTGCCTGCAGCACAATCAGCGGCCGGACTGGTGGCTGCACCAGCTCGATTTCTGCGACCGGGCACGGGCGCGCGGGGCCGTCGTGGTGCCGCAGGTCTTCTGCCGCGCGATCAGCGTGATGCTGGGCCTGCGCAGCCGCTTCCACCCCTTCATCCGCGGCGCGACCTTCAAGTCGCTGAAGGACCTGCCCTTCGCCGAGATGGTGCGGCGTCTCGCCCAGGACCCCGAACTCCGCCGCCGCATGGCGCTGGAGGGCGTCGCCAATGTCTATGGCGCCGACGATCCCTCAGACCCGTTCGCCGGTCAGATGAACCTGGACTGGACCAAGGTCTATGCGCTGGGCAACCCGCCGGTCTATGAGCCGTCACCCGAGCAGAGCATCGCCGCTATCGCCACCACCCAGGGCCGCGACCCGCGCGAGGTGGTGCTCGACATCATGCTGGAGGATGGCGGCGAAAGCTTCATCCAGTACCCCTTCATGGGCTTCGCCTATGGCGATCTCGGGCCGGTCGAGGCGATGCTGAAGAACGCCCATTCGATCCCCGGCGCGGCCGACGGCGGCGCCCATGTCTCCACCATCTGCGACGGCGGCATCCCCACCTTCATGCTGACCCACTGGGTCCGCGACCGCACAGCGGGCGAGCGCTTTCCACTGGAATACATCGTCAAGAAACAGACCTCGGACACCGCAGCCCTCTACGGCCTCAACGACCGCGGCCTGGTGAAGCCGGGTCTCAAGGCCGACCTCAACCTGATCGATTTCGGCCGCTTGGGCTTCGACCCACCCCGCATGATCCATGACCTGCCTGCCGGCGGCCCGCGGCTGATGCAGAAGGCCACCGGCTATGCGGCGACGCTGGTATCCGGGGAGGTTGTCCAGCGGAATGGGGAGGATATGGGCGCTCGCCCGGGGAAGCTGGTGCGGAGCCGAAGGGGTGGGGTGCGATGATCAGGAAAGCTGCTCGACCATATAGTCGAGAAGTTCCTTGCCATTGGCGACAATTCTGACTGGCTGCAATGGTTCGATGAATTCGGGATCGGCATGCGCCAGCGCCTCTGCGCTGGTCGCTACTGCATTGCCTTCCGCACCGGGCCAGAAGATGACCGCGTTTGTCCGGTCTGCCAATCGCCACAGTCCGTTGAAAAAACGGTCGCCGCCGCAATGATTGCAAGAGAGACCGTCAGTGATCGTCTCCTCGTCCGCGCCGTAGAGTTCCGCGCCGTCATCATCCAAATATCGGATGCGGGAAAACGCGCTTTCCTCCAAGCCAGCGTCGCGGCCGAAGACCTCCAGGAGCAGGGATCGATTGAACGAAGATGACTGGCCATCCTGGAACGGAGCGATGAAGATATCAAAACTCATTGAATCTTTTCCTTATTAAGGTGAGTAGTAGTTTTACAGCCGTCATCGGCATATTGATGACATTGATGTTTGAAAATTTCGGATCGGAAAATATTTTCCTGAAGAAATCCGCGGCGCCGGGCTCATCGGCGTACCAGTCGATACGGTGACCTGGGGCGGCATTAATTTGGCGTTCTGCCTGCTTCCTGTAGGAGAGGCTAAGGAAGCCGGCCATTTTTTCGTTCTGAACCATTCTTGCGATGCCGGGGCCTTTAGCGTCGGTAGGGTCTCCGGTGTCGTGGTAACAGTCATCGAAGGCAACGTTTTTGCCTGTATCAGGATTTGTAAAATAGACGGCAAATCCTGGAGGAATAGGATGCTCCGGATTGATCAATGTACTGATATATTCCTGATAAGCGATGCTGCGGATGCTCTTGAAACCGGGGCGATCTGGTAAGGGAGCTGGGCAGAGACTAGGTGGAGCGGTGGTTGTTATCGCCTGGGTTTGCGCTCTGCTTTGCGCAGGGGCATCTGTCTCGTCTTCTGATTCGATAGGAATGATGGTTGAATCGAGGATGACACTGCCATTGATCCGTCGACCGATGACATCTCCATCGGTGGTCCGTATCAGGCCATCTCCGCCGGCTGTTCCAGTAAACAGAAGCTCCTTATCGGAATTATAAAGTGAGAAATGCCCCATATCGCCATCGTAGTGGTACGTTAGCCCTGGATGTCCTGGTAACGTCCCAGATGCGACGGGGCTTCGTCCAAGCGGGATAATGTAGGCACCTAGGAAGGCTGTAGCACCTGCTGCGAATGTTGCGACAAATTCCCCCAACCCTGCTGCAGCAGTAGCCGATAATCTTCCGAAAATCGAACCAACTCTGCTAATATTGTTCCCAGCGACTGTTCTGATGCCGGCTAACCCAGATTCCAGTACTCCTTCTCCCGGCAATGCGAGTGGAGCGGTGCCAGCATTTTCTAAGGCCCATCGGCCGTGCCAGTCACGGTTTTCGTTCTCATTGTATTCTTTGAATAGATTCTCAAATTTAGTGAGTTCTTTAATAAGAACGCCACGGCGCCCCAAACCTATAACTATTGTTGCGCATTTGGTCTCTTGGAGCAGGATACGATTCTGCTTCAACAGCTCCGCGTTGATATCAATCGGATAATTAACAGGAGGACATTTTCCGCGTCGCTTAAGATTAGTCATGCTTAATCGCTCACCCTTTTGAGGTTGAGGATGTTATTTAGAACATAATATGAACAAAGTCAATCAAAATAAGATTCTACCGGAAATCCCGTGATGCCGGAATGACCCGGCTTCGCGGCACGCTGGAGCGGTCGATGCCCACCGATTTGCTTTCGTCGGCGCGGGACAGCATGTCGGCATAGGGGCGGACGGGGTCACCGAGCGCGTGCAGGTGGGGCGACAGGTCGGTCAGGCGGTCGGCGACCAGGTGGATGACATAGCCGCTCTCGTCGCGCTGGACCCGGCCTTGGACGCCCATCAGCTGGCTGCCCAGCAGCTCGCGCCGGAAGCGCTGGAAGACGCGGGGCCAGACCACGATGTTGGCGACGCCGGTCTCGTCCTCCAGGGTCACGAAGATCACGCCGCTGGCCGTGCCCGGCTGCTGCCGGATCAGCACGATCCCCGCCACCTCGGCCTTGGCGCCGTCGCGCAGGTCCTTGAGGCATAAGCTCTGCACATAGAAGCGTTCCGCCATTGCCTGGCGCAGCAGGGCCATGGGGTGAGTCTTCAGCGAGAGGCTCAGATGCCGGTAATCCTCCGTCACCTCCTGGCCCATCGACATGGCGGGTAGGGTGACCGGTGGCTCGGCGCCTTCGGTCCGGTCGGTGGCGGCGAACAGCGGCAGCGGCGGCGGCCCCAACCCCTTGGCCGCCCATAGCGCGCCGCGTCGGTTGAGCCCGGCCGATCCCCAGGCATCGCCCTTGGCCAGCGTCTCCAGCGCCCGCGCCGACAGGCCGGCGCTGAGCCACACCGAGCGCATGGTGGCGAAATCGCCTTTTTCGCGGGCGGCGACGAGGGTGTTGGCGTCTTCCTCCTTGAAGCCCTTGAGCTGGCGGAAGCCGAGGCGGAGGGCGCGGCGGGATTTCCTGATCTCGCCCCAGCGGGGAGAGGTCGGATCGCTTGGCGATCCGGGTAAGGGGGCGGCGAGCGGAGCGAGCCTTTCAGGGCGGCTGCGGCCTAAAGGAAACACCCCCTCACCCGGCGCTGCGCGCCGACCTCTCCCCGTTGGGGCGAGGTCATTTCGTGCTGCGTCTTCAATAGGCTCCAGCGTGCAATCCCAGCAGCTATGCCCGATATCGACCGGCCGCACCTCCACCCCGTGCTCCTTGGCGTCGCGGATCAGCTGCGCCGGGCGGTAGAAGCCCATCGGCTGGCTGTTGAGAATCGCGCAGGCGAAGACGTCCGGGTAGTGGCACTTGATCCAGGACGAGGCATAGACCAAGAGGGCGAAGCTGGCGGCGTGGCTTTCGGGGAAGCCGTATTCGCCAAATCCCTCGATCTGCTTGAAGCAGCGCTCGGCGAAATCGCGCTCATAACCGTTATTCACCATGCCGTCGATGAAGCGGTCCTTCAGCGTGTGGATCGTACCCATATGGCGGAAGGTCGCCATGGCGCGGCGCAGCGCATTGGCTTCGTCCGGCGTGAAGCGGGCGGCAACCATGGCGATCTCCATCGCCTGCTCCTGGAACAGCGGCACGCCGCAGGTGCGCTTCAGCACCTCGCGCAGCTCCTCCTTCGGATAGATGGTTTCCTCCTTGCCGGAGCGGCGCGCGAGATAGGGATGCACCATGTCGCCCTGGATCGGCCCGGGCCGCACGATCGCCACCTCGATCACCAGGTCGTAGAGCGTGCGCGGCCGAAGCCTGGGCAGCATCGTCATCTGCGCCCGGCTTTCCACCTGGAACACGCCCACCGAATCCGCCCGGCACAGCATGTCATAGACGACGGGGTCTTCCTCATTGTCATAAAGGTGGCGCTCGACCCCGTAATGGCTCTTCAGAAGGTCGAACCCTTTGCGCAGGCAGGTCAGCATGCCCAGCGCCAGCACGTCGATCTTCAGCATTTTCAGGATGTCGAGATCGTCCTTGTCCCACTCGATCACCGTGCGGTCGTCCATCGCCGCGTTCTCGATCGGCACCACCTCCGACAGCTTGCCCCGTGTGATGACGAAGCCGCCGGTGTGCTGCGACAGGTGGCGCGGGAAGCCGATCAGCTCGCGCGCCAGCCTCAGCGTGTTGCGCAGGTTGCGCTCGTTGGGGTCGAGCCCGGCCTCACGGATATAGTCTTCCTGGATCCCCTCGCGGCCCCAGCCCCACAGCGTCTTCGACAGGATGCCGATCGCATCCTCGGACAGGCCCATCGCCTTGCCGACATCGCGGATCGCGCTCTTCGGGCGATAGGTCACCAGGGTGGCGACGATGCCGGCGCGGTCGCGGCCGTATTTGTTGAAGATGTACTGCATCACCTCCTCGCGCCGCTCATGCTCGAAATCGACATCGATGTCGGGCGGCTCCCGCCGTTCCTCCGACAGGAAGCGTTCGATCAGCAGCTGGGTCGTGTCCGGATCGACGGCGGTGATGCCCAGCACATAGCAGACGGCGGAATTGGCGGCCGAGCCGCGGCCCTGGCAGAGAATGTCCTGCCCTCGGGCGAATTTCACGATGTCGTAGACGGTCAGGAAATAGCGCGCGTAGTTAAGCTTCTTGATCAGCGCCAGCTCCTTGCGCAGCAGGCTCCGCACTTTGGGCGGCGCGCCGTCCGGATAGCGGTTCGGCAGGTTGAGCCGCACCTGCCGGATCAGCTCGCCCTGCGGCGAGCGGCCTTCCGGCACCGGCTCGGCCGGGTATTCGTATTTGAGCTCGCCGAGCGAGAATTGGCAGGCCTCGACGATCTCCAGCGTGCGCAGGGCGGCGTCGGGCCGGCGGCGGAACAGGCGGGCCATTTCCCGCGGCGATTTCAGATGCCGCTCGGCATTGGCGCCCAGAAGAAACCCGGCCTCGGCCACGGTGCAGCCCTCGCGGATGCAGGTCAGCACGTCCTGCAAGGGGCGGCGGGCGGCGACATGGGCGTGGACATCGTTGGTCGCCACAAGCGGCACACCGGTGGCGGCGGACAGCTCGCCCAGCCGCGCCAGCCGCTTGGCATCGTCGCCGCGATAGAGATGGCTCACGCCCAGATAGACGGATTTGCCGAAATGGCGTTTCAGCCGCCGCAGATGGTCGGCAAAGGCGGCATCGGGCGCCTCCACCGGCAGGGCGATCAGGCGCTGGCCGTCGCCATAGGCGAAGAGATCGTCCAGGGTCAGCAGGCATTGGCCTTTCTCGGCCCGCATCTTGCCGTCGGTCAGCAGCCGCGACAGGCGGCCATAGGCGGCGCGGTCCTCGGGGAAGCAGAGCAGGCTGGGC
This sequence comes from uncultured Rhodospirillales bacterium, assembly GCA_964574305.1. Classification (GTDB taxonomy): domain Bacteria; phylum Pseudomonadota; class Alphaproteobacteria; order BOG-932; family Roseiterribacteraceae; genus BOG-932. The sequence continues at coordinate 6,941 of CAZNNJ010000279.1, forward strand.
GCATCGGTGAAGTCCAGCCCGGCGCCGAAGGCGAGGCGCAAGGCCGTCCCCCCCGACGCCCGAAAAGCCCCCACCCACCCCGGCCAGGTGTTTCGCGGCG
>CAZNNJ010000280.1:0-7035 GCA_964574305.1 uncultured Rhodospirillales bacterium
AGGTCGGGAGACCAAAATGGCCTATATCGATGACCCTGTCACACAGCGCGCGAACCTCGATTACATCAAGGCGGCAATGCGCCGGCCGTGCTGGACCGATCCGACGAGTTCGCGCTGGCCGAGCGCTGGCGCAACGAAAAAGACCCCAAGGCCCTGCACCAGCTAATCAATTCCTATGCCAGGCTGGTGATCTCAGTCGCCGCCCGTTTCCGCAATTACGGCCTGCCGACCGGCGACCTGATCCAGGAGGGCAATGTCGGGCTGATGCAGGCCGCCGCCCGCTTCGAGCCCGGCCGCGCGGTCCGCTTTTCGACCTACGCCACCTGGTGGATCCGCTCGGCGATGCAGGATTACGTCCTGCGCAACTGGTCGATCGTGCGCACCGGTACCACGTCGGCGCAGAAGGCCCTGTTCTTCAACATGCGCCGGCTGCGCGGCAAGATCGAGAATGACGGCGAGAGCCTGACCGACGAGAACCGGCAATGGATCGCCGACCAGCTGAAGGTCGGCCTGTCCGACGTGACCGAGATGGAGATCCGCTTTGCCGGCGCCGACCAGTCGTTGAACGCGCCGCTGCGCGATACCGGCGATGACGAGCTGCAGGATTTCGTGGCCGATGCCGCCCCCAACCCCGAGGACGTGGTGATCGGCCTGCGTGACGCGCAGACCCGCTCGCGCTGGCTGGCCGAGGCGATCGGCGACCTGACGCCGCGCGAGCAGCAGATCATCCGTCAGCGCCGGCTGGAGGATGAGGGCGTGACCCTGGAATCGCTCGGCAAGGAATTCGGCATCAGCAAGGAACGCGTGCGCCAGCTGGAGCAGCGGGCGCTGGGCAAGCTACGCGCCTCGATGATGCGCCGGGTGGAAAACCGCAGCGACCTGTTGCCCGCGCTCTAGCGCACCGGCTATTCCTCCCCCGAACGGAGGGCGCCATGGGCAGGAAGCACGATTATCGGGTCACGGTCACCTGGACCGGCAATCGCGGCGAAGGCACATCGAATTACCGCGCCTATGCGCGCGATCACCTGATCGAGACCGAAGGCAAGCCCGCCATCCAGGGCTCCGCCGACCCCCATTTCCACGGTGACAAGACGCGCTGGAACCCGGAGGAGCTGCTGCTGGCAGCGCTGTCCGCCTGCCACAAGATGTCCTATCTCCATTTCTGCGCCGTGTTCGGCGTCGTCGTCACCGATTATGTCGACCATGCCGAGGGCACGATGGAGGAGGACGGCAGGGATGGCGGCCGCTTCACCGAGGTGGTGCTCAAGCCCCGCATCACCGTCCTTCCCGACACCGATCTCGCGATGGCGGAGCGGCTGCACCATACGGCGCACGAGAAATGCTTTATCGCCAGCTCGGTCAATTTCCCGGTACGCTGCGAGCCGGTGTTCGTGACCGCATGATGCATTCCGCTCCCGCCCTCATCGTCATCGATGTCCAGCAAGGCTTCGCCGAGCAGGACGCCGCCGGACGCAAGCGCAACAACCCGGATGCGCTGGACCGGATCGTCGATTTGCTGACGGCTTTCCGGGCGAAGGGGCTGCCGATCTTCCACGTCCGCCACGCCTCGACCGAGCCGGACTCCGTGTTCCGGCCCGAACGCACCGGCTTTCAGGTCATGCCCGAAGCGCGCGAGCGTCCCGGCGAACCGGTGATCGTGAAAAACGTCAACAGTGCCTTCATCGGCACCGACCTCGAAGCGCGGTTACGTAAGGCGGGTCTGCACACGCTGGTCATCTGCGGCGCGACCACCAATCACTGCGTCGAGACCAGCGCCCGCATGGCCGGCAATCTCGGTTTCGATGCCCGCCTGGTGCGCGATGCCGCCTGGACCTATGACCGCACCGGCCCAGACGGCGACCATCATTCCGCCGCGGATATCCATGCGATGACGCTGAGCAATTTATCCAACGAATTCGCGACGATTGTCACGGCCCGGGACATCATCGCCGGGCTTTGAGGCTTGGCTCACGCGGCCATGGGCTCTAAGGTGCCCGACCGTTGGCATACAGGCATTTCATGACGCGGACACCGTTTTTCCCCTCGATCGAACCCTACAGGTCGGGCCGTCTCAAGGTTGACGGCCTGCATGAGCTTTATTGGGAGGAATGCGGCGCGCCGGACGGCCTGCCGGTTGTGTTCCTGCATGGCGGCCCGGGGGCCGGCGCATCGCCCGCCCATCGCCGTTTCTTCGATCCCCGCCGCTATCGCATCGTCGTGTTCGACCAGCGCGGCGCCGGCCGTTCGACCCCGCTGGGCGAGGTCATCGACAACACCACGCCCCATCTGGTCGCCGATATCGAGAAGCTGCGCCAGCACCTGGCGATCGACCGCTGGTTCGTGTTCGGCGGCTCCTGGGGCTCGACCCTCGCGCTGTCCTACGCCAAGGCCCATCCGGACCGGGTGCGCGGGCTGTTCCTGCGCGGCATCTTCCTGATGCGCCCGTCGGAGATCGATTGGTTCCTCTACGGCATGAAGACGGTCTTCCCGGAGGCCTGGGAACGCTTCGCCAATTTCCTGCCGGAGGCCGAGCGCGGCGTCCTGCTCAAGGCCTACAGCCGGCGGCTGAACGACCCCGACCCGGCTGTGCGCATCCCCGCCGCGCGGTCCTGGAGCGTCTATGAGGGCTCCTGCTCAACCCTGCTGCCCAACCCGGAGGTGCTGTCGACCTCCGGCGAGGAGCGCCATGCCGTGGGGCTGGCGCGGATCGAGGCGCATTACTTCACCAACAATATCTTCGAGCCCGAGGATACGCTGCTGCGCGACCTGGATGAGTTGCGCAGGATCCCGGCCGTGATCGTGCAGGGCCGCTACGACCTGGTCTGCCCGATCATCAGCGCCGATGCCCTGCATCGGGCTTGGCCGGAGGCCGAATACATCGTCGTGCCCGATGCCGGCCATTCGGCGCTGGAGCCGGGCATCCGCTCCGCCTTGATCGACGCCACCAACCGCTTCGCCGAGCGGGCCGAGCGCGAGCAGCGCCGCGCGACCCGCTGACAGGCTTCACTTTCAATCAACCGAGGGAATGGTTCAGGGATGAGTGGAATTCGGACTTTGGACGGGGTCGATGTGGCCGGCAAGCGCGTGCTGGTGCGCGGCGACCTGAATGTGCCGGTGCAGGATGGGCGGGTCACCGACACCACCCGCATCGACCGTCTGGCGCCGACCGTGCGGGAGCTGGCGGGCAAGAAGGCCAAGGTCGTGCTGCTGTCCCATTTCGGCCGTCCGAAGGGCCGTGATCCCAAGGAATCGCTGGAGCAGCTGGTACCGACCATATCGAAGCAGCTGGGGCTCCCGGTCGCTTTCGCCAACGACTGCGTCGGGCCGGAGGCGGAGAGCGCCGTCGCCGCGCTGAAAGAGGGTGAGGTTCTGCTGCTGGAGAATCTGCGCTTCCATAAGGGCGAGGAGAAGAACGAGCCGGACTTCGTCGCCGGCCTCGCCCAGCTGGGCGACCTCTATGTCGACGATGCCTTCTCGGCGGCGCATCGCGCCCATGCCTCGATCTCCGGCATCACCGAAAAGCTGCCGGCCTATGCCGGGCGCGGCATGGAGGCTGAGCTAACCGCGCTGGACAAGGCGCTGGGCAACCCGGCCCATCCGGTGGCCGCGCTGGTGGGCGGCGCCAAGATCTCGACCAAGCTGGACCTGCTGTCGAACCTGGTCGGCAAGGTCGACCTGCTGGTCCTGGGCGGCGGCATGGCCAACACCTTCCTGGCGGCGCGCGGCGTGAAGATGGGCAAGTCCCTGGTCGAGGCCGAGATGCTGGATCAGGCCCGCGCCATCGAGGCGACCGCCAAGGAAAAAGGCTGCACCATCCTGCTGCCGGTCGACGCGCTGGTGGCGGAGAAGTTCGGCCCCGGCCAGGCCGGCGACACCGTCTCGGTCGACGCCATTCCCGACGACCGGATGATGCTGGATATCGGCCCGGCCAGCGTCGAGAACGTCAAGGCGAAGGTCGGCACCTGCAAGACCATCGTCTGGAACGGCCCGATGGGCGCGTTCGAGATCCCGCCCTTCGACACCGGCACCGTCGCGGTGGCCAAAACGGTGGCCGGCCTGACCAAGGACGGCACGCTGATCTCGATCGGCGGCGGCGGCGACACGGTCGCGGCGCTGGGCGCAGCGGGCGTGGAGACCGACTTCACCTATATCTCGACCGCCGGCGGCGCCTTCCTGGAATGGATGGAAGGCAAGGTGCTGCCCGGCGTCGTGCCGCTGATGCAGTGACGGCTGCTGGTCCCACTATCCGGACCATCCCGCCGGGGGACGACCGCGAGCGGCTGACCTGCCCGGATTGCGGCTTCATCGCCTATGAGAACCCGAAGATGGTCGCGGGCTCGGTGGTGTCGGTGGACGGCAGGATCATGCTGTGCCGCCGCGCCATCGAGCCGCGCAAAGGCTACTGGACCCTGCCCGCCGGCTTCCTGGAGCTGCACGAGACGCCTGAGGACGGCGCCAGGCGCGAGGCCTGGGAGGAGGCGCGGGCCCGAATCGCGATAAACGCCCTGCTTGCCGTCTATTCGGTGCCGCGCATCAGCCAGGTGCAGCTGATCTATCGCGCCACCCTGGCAGAACCCGGCTTCGAACCCGGCCCGGAAAGCCTGGAGGTCGCGCTGTTCGACTGGGCCGATATCCCGTGGACCGAGCTCGCTTTCCCCTCGGTCAAATGGGCACTGGACGAATACCGCACACGCCTGGGTCAGGACGTGTTCGCCCCGGGCGTCAACCCACCGGGAATGAAGGGGGACCGGTTCTAGTTAATTCGTCATTGCGAGGAGCATGGCGACGAAGCAATTCAGGGCCGTTGGCCGAGCACCGGTCGGCAAGGATTGCTTCGCTCCCAATGACGAAAGGTGGGGTCAGGCAGCCTCGCCGGTTACGCCCATCAGCGATCGGGCGAAATCCCGAGGGTCGAAGGGCTGGAGGTCCTGGGCGGTTTCGCCGACGCCGATGGCGTGGACCGGCAGCTTGAACTTCTCGGCCAGGGCGACGAGCACGCCGCCCTTGGCCGAACCGTCGAGCTTGGTGACCACCAGGCCATTGACCTTGACCAGGCTGCGGAAGGTTTCGACCTGGCTGATGGCGTTCTGGCCGGTGGTGGCGTCGAGCACCAGCAGGGTCGAATGCGGCGCGGTGGGGTCCTGCTTCTGCAGCACGCGGACGACCTTCGCCAGCTCCTCCATCAGTCCGGCCTTGTTGTGCAGGCGGCCGGCCGTGTCGATCAGCAGCACGTCGATATCCTCGCGCCGGGCCCGCTCCAGCGCTTCATAGGCGAGCGCCGCCGGATCGGCGCCCTCGCCCTTCTGCACCACCGGCGTGCCGGTACGTTCACCCCAGATGGCGAGCTGGGCCACGGCGGCGGCCCGGAACGTATCGCCCGCCGCCATCATCACCCGCTTGCCCTGGCCGCGATAATGCTCGGCCAGCTTGCCGATCGTCGTGGTCTTGCCGACGCCGTTGACGCCGACGACCAGCACAACGAACGGCTTGCCCGCCGACGGATCGAGCGGCAGCGCCACCGGCGCCAGCATCGTGGCGATCTGGTCGGCCAGAAATGTCCGCACCTCGTCGTCGGTCACTTCCTTGCCGAAGCGCGACTTGCCGAGGTCGCCGGCCAGCTTTGCTGCCGTTGCCGGGCCTAGATCGGCGGCGATGAGCAGTTCCTCGATCTCATCCAGCGTATCCTGGTCCAGCTTGCGCTTCACCAGGATGGCGGCGAGGCCCTCGGTCAGGCGCGAGGAGGATTTGGCAAGACCTTGCTTTAACCGCTGGAACCAGCTGAGTTTTTCGGTCATAGGAGATTGCCCGAGACATTCATGACCTCGCCCCCGCGGGGAGAGGTCGGAGCGCACGTGCGCTCCGGGTGAGGGGGTGACGCCGCTAGGGGATCAGGGCCGGAGAAGGCTCGCTTCGCTCGCCGCCCCCTCACCCGGATCGCAAAGCGATCCGACCTCTCCCCGCGGGGGCGAGGTCCATGAAGACGCCGATCACAGCGGCGCAGCAACCAGCACTCCATCCTTAATTCCAGTCACTCGCGCCCGCACCACGCTGCCCACCGGCGCGGCGACATCGGCCAGATGCACCGGCGCATAGTGCTCGCTGCGCCCCTCACCCGGTTTCTCGACCAGAGCAGCGATCTCGCGGCCGACTTGGCCCTCCAGGAACAGGCCCAACCGGCGCTCGCCAGCAGCGCGGAGCGCGGCGGCGCGGGCCTTGCGGTGTTCCATCGGCACCTGCGGCATACGCGCCGCCGGCGTGCCCTTGCGGGCCGAGTAGGGGAAGATGTGGAGCCATGTCAGCCCGCAATCGTCGAGGAGATTCAACGTATTGGTGAACATCTCCTCAGTCTCGGTCGGAAAGCCGGCGATGAGGTCGGCGCCGAAGACGATGTCAGGGCGCAGGGATCGCGCACGCTCACATGTTGTCTGAATATCAGCCCGGAGGTGCCTGCGTTTCATCCGCTTCAGCACCATGTCGTCGCCGGCCTGGATCGAGAGATGGAGATGGGGCATCAGCCGCGGCTCCTCGGCGATCAGCCGCCACAGATCCTCGTCGATCTCGACCGGATCGATGGAGGAGAGGCGCAGCCGCTCCAGCTCCGGCACCGCCGCCAGCAGGCGGCGGATCATCTGGCCGAGGGTCGGCTGGCCCGGCAGGTCTGGACCGTAGGAGGTGAGGTCCACCCCGGTCATGACGATCTCACGGAAACCGGCTTCGACCAGCGCGCGGGTCTCGGCGACGATAGCGCCCATCGGCACCGAGCGGGCGGGGCCGCGGCCATAGGGGATGATGCAGAAGGTGCAGCGATGGTCGCAGCCATTCTGCACCTGGATGAAGGCCCGCGCCTTGCCGTCGAAGCCGGCGGTCAGGTGGCTGGCGGTCTCGGTGACCGACATGATGTCGTTGACCGACACCCGGGCGTCAGGGACGCCGCCCCAACTATGGGCCTGGAGCTTCTCGGCGTTGCCGAGCACACGGCTGACCTCGGACATCGCGGCGAAGCCGGCCGGGTCGATCTGGGCGGCGCAGCCAGTG
>CAZNNJ010000281.1:0-7032 GCA_964574305.1 uncultured Rhodospirillales bacterium
TGTTCTTGGCCGGGGGCACGGTGAAGCGGGGCTTGGCGGGCAGGTCGGAGAGATAAGCCAGTTCGGTCTTCGAATCATCGACCAGGAGGATGGGCTGGATCGGCATGGTGTGTCCTTGAAACGCGCCCGGGTGGCGCTCTTGGCCCGGATACCGCCGGCCGTACGCACGGCCCGGCATACCAGGGAGGGGAAATTCTTACTGTTCGGTGGACAGCCTGGCGGGGTGGTACTGGGTTTTTCCGGGGGGGGCGGGCGGAGTGCCGAATAGGAATAGAGGCCCCGGTGGGTATCCATGAGGAATTCGGGCGTGCCGCCAAAAATGATGCCGAGGTGCTGGACATTGCCCTGAAGCACATCATTCAGCATCCGCAACAGCTGCTCGTAATTCGCCTTACGCGATACCGAGTTCACCAGCTTGTACAGATTGACCATCTCGTCGAGGATGATCAGGAGACCGTCATAGCCGGCGATCGAAACGAAAGTTCCGAAAAGCTTCAGATGATCGTAGACGCTCGCGTCGTCGATGATCGAGCGGACGCCGAGCGCCTGGTTGGCCTCGGTCTTCAAGGCATATTCACCGCGCATCCAGCGCAGCGCCGCCGCCTTGAGCTCATCGTTGCCGTCTTCGAAGGCACGGTAATAGCGCTGGACAACCGAAGTAAAGTCGTACCCGCCGACAAGATCCTGGATCGGCAACAGCTTGGTCGTGATCGTCTCTTGCACCGGCCGGCTGTCGAGCGTGGCTTCCCGCATGGAATCCGAGACGAATTTCTCGACGATATTGGACAGCGCCCCGCCGTCCGGCTTGGTCCGCGTCGACGCGTTTCGCAGCAGCTCCGCATAGAGTCCACGCGCCTGGCCTCCGGTCGCGTGCAGCCGCCGGTCCGGGCTGAGGTCCGCGTGGATGACGACGAGCTTCTGCTCAAGCGCGATGGCCCGGGACAGGTTCAGGAAAAAGGTCTTTCCCGAGCCGTAGTCGCCAATGATGAGGCGCACCGCGGAGCCGCCATCCTTCACGCGGCCTACATCCTTGATGATCTCCTGAACCTCACGCGCGCGCCCGACCTGGACATGCCTGAGGCCGACACGTGGCACAACGCCGGCGCGCAAGGCTTGAATCAGAGTGTCACGGTCTTTCGGTTTAATCGGCTGCGCAGGCGGCATTCATCGACTCCTATTAGTTACGCGCGGGCGGACGCCGCCTCTTCGGCAGATAGCGCATCGACGCAGGATTGGCTGAGAACCAACGGGTCACCGTCCTCGATCAGGACTTCATCGAAATGGTCGAAGGCCCATTCATTGAGCGTCTCCAAAGCGCCACCCGCCATAAGGCCAAGCTCGTGCGACAGAACATCGAATTCCGCCCAGGTCCAACTCGGCTTTTCAAGAAGACGAGCCAATAGCGAGGCATGGCTCTGATCAAGCCCGTTGCCCGCGGCAACCGGCTCTTGAGACGGCGCCACCGGATCTTCCTCGGCAAAGACTTCGGTCAGCGCATCGAAAGCGTCTCGCGTATCCGCTAGAACGGACTTGATGCGCGAGGGATCGAGCTCTGCGCTCTTTTTGGATTGCCGCGCCGCCTGGAGCGGCTTCGGGATCGCATAGCCTGTCCGGAGCGGTACGACATTGCTGTCCGCTGGCGTGCCTGCGTCCGCCGATTGATGAAGAACCGAATACACTTCTGTTCGTTCAACGGAGAGTGCCTGACTCATCTTTTCCAGGAACGCAGTCAGCTTCGCCTGATCAACGCCAGGCACATTGAGGGCGGTTGCAGCGAGCGTCAGAACGGTCGCGTGCCGCGACGGGAGAAGATGGTCGAAGGTCTTCTTCAGCCGTCCACGGGTTTCGCCCTGGATTTTATACCAGGGCAATGACGCGAGAATGCGCGTCCGTTCAGCCTGCGAGATCTCGAGCACAGATAGCGCCTCTGCAAGCCGCTCGACGCTGGTGTCTGAAAGCGGCGTTTCCGAAATCCGCGCGTACTCGGCGCAGGCAAAGGCGGCGGACTGGCCGGTCGCAAAGTCGGGACTTGGCGCTGTCCGCGGTTCTTCATGGTTGTCAAGGCGATACAGAGCTGCTTGCTGTTCCGGCGTCGCCTGCGGGACGTGATTGAAAAGCGGGTCGGGCACGAGGCCATAACCACACTGATGGAGCTGCTTCGCAAGCTCCTCCCAACTCGACTTGTCGTAGACCCAATGAGCCCTGCCGTTGAGGCGGACCCAAATCGCGTCGAGTTGGATCAGGCCGCCCCGTGGCGCGATCCGCGCATCGGCCCAGGCGCGAAACTGTGCCTCTGCATAAGACAGGCGCGCCTCGCGTAGCGGCGATGGGAGAAGGGCGACCGCAACGGGGCTTTCCTGCGCGCCAGGGTGCTTCGCCAAGAACTCGGCATAGTGCGCCAGGTCTTCGAGTGGCTTGATGAAACATTTTGCGATCTCGGCCGGCGCATTGCCGTTCACCGAGGGCAAGCTTCCGCCGAACCTGGTTTTGACTAAATCATCGAAACTGGCGGAAATCGAGCGGCTGGCCGGCGCATATGTGTAGGTGAATCGCGGCGACGCAGGCAGCGGATGTATCAGCCCGTTGGGATGCGCGGCATCGAACTGTAGTTTCGCAAGCTCCAAAACCTCCTTCGGGCAAAGACGCCAGACGTGCGAGTTTCCAAGCTGTTCTTTGTGCCAAAGCGCCGCCCAGGCGAACGAGATCGGTTGCCGATCTCGGCAGAGCTTTGCAAGCGCTGCTTGCCGGTCGACCGTAAAAGGATCGGTTACCGGGTTGGGCTCATCGCTGATCGTATTCGGCGAATAAAGGAAGCGAGCCGTTGCCAAGAGGCGGGTGGCGTAGCCGTGGAAGCTGTGGTTGCGACCATAGATCGAGAGCAACCGCTGCACTTCTGCCATCAATACACCGGCTTCCTCTTGCGGGGGCCGGTCGGCGATGAGGCGCCGCTCGAGGCCATAGAAGTAAAGGAAGACGTACCCAATTTCGGTGTCAGGCTGCGCCTTCCCGCCGACCAGCCACGCCAGATAGGCGTAGCGGTTCTGAGGCGTGATATGGGCGTAGGAGGGCCAGTAGGGCAGCGCCGGAGCGGGACCACTCGCAACAGGCAGTGACGGATCAATGAGGCAGCCATCCTGACCGTAATAGGCACTCGTGCCAGCGAGCGAATTTCCGACATAGACCATGCCGCCGGCGAGCGCCATTTCGCGCACACGCACCGGTTCGCCAGGCCCATACCAGCGCGCGTTGCTCTTCGCCGGCGCGGCCGCGGAGCGGGCAGGAGCCGGCGTCCTCGGGGGAGGACGGGGCGGTGGCGCCGATCGTGCCGGTGGCACCGGCTTGCTGCTCTTTCCCACGCGGAACAGCGAGGCGATGACCACGGCGCAGATGATGCCGAGGACGCCCCATCCGCCACCGGACCCATTGCTTGACGTCGTCGTTGACGACGTCGGCGGGTAGGCCGGGGGCGCAGGGGCTGCAGGCGGCGGTGGTGGCGCCACCCGTTGCGGCGGCAAGGCCGCGCGCGGCGCAGCCTCCGGCGCGGGGACTGGCTTTGGAGGCTGAATGGGCGGCGGCCGCGACGCTATGGCCGACGGATGCCGCCCCTCGGCGTCGACCATGAGCGCGGTCGAGAAATAGTACGAACCAGGCGCTCCGACCGTCCCGGCGTAGGACATGAAGGCAACGTTGCCGCTCACATAAATGAGCTTCCACGCGCTCTTCGTTGAAATGGTGACGCAATGCCCCTGGTCGTAGGCGCTGCGAATCCAGGCCTGGTCCAGGACGTGGGCAGCGGGCGGGAAGACGACAGCGCGCGTCGCTTCCGGCGTCGGACACCCGAAGGTTTGCATGACCGCATGAAAGATGTGAGGCTGTTGCGCATCCGCCCCGAGCGCTGTGCTCGCGACAAGGGTAGCCGCGATCGAAGCCCACGCCGCTGATGATGCGCGTTTAGCGTCCATCCCTTCCGCTAATCCTCGTTCGATCCTTGCCATTGTGGCCCGTGTTCCCGACCTTTATCGGCGGACTTTGCCAAAAATTGGTGATTTCGGCTAACCCTTGTTTTGATTCTCTAAGGAATTCTTCCACTTTTATGGTGGGCGGAGGCAGCGGAGGAGCTAAATTCAGAGAATTGCCGGTTCACCGGGACGCCAGTTACGAAATCCGCCGCCAATATTCACCAGCGGCGGGCTCATGGTTGATGGACTCGACATCTCCTGTGAGGCGCAGCCAATGGCCTTTCATGGCAAACTGGCACCGCCTGTTCAGACAGTGCTCATCTCGAGGTACCGGCAGAATGCATTCGCCAATCGCATTTGCCGAGGCGTTCGGCATTCTGCCTCAAAGATTCTGGGAGATCCGACCAAGATCGATACGCATAGCGCGCGTGACGTCGCGACGTTCAGCCGATTGAGGCTGTACAGGAACTCCATCCCCCGTGGCGCATCCGCATGGGATGAGGTCGCCAGCGAATAGATCGCGATAGGCGCTTCCTGGCCCTGAAACTTGTCCACAGTACCGACGCAGACGCCGGGCATTTTGCGCTGTATTTCGAAAACCTGGGCGTTATAGGGCGAGATGATGAGTATCTTGTCGCGTGTAATCGGCCGCACCTCCCCATGACGGTCGGTCCAGGTGGCGCCGGAAGCGACGATCTTGGCGACGAGTTCAGCGATCGCGGCTACCTCCTCGGGGGAACTGTTCGTGTTGCCGCTGTGCTCGACGGGCAGATAACGCAGTCCAGCGCCGCCGACCGCATCGGCGAACCCGATGGCCTGCGCGGCAAGATCGGGCCGAGCGCTGAGCTTGCCCTCGTAGAAAAGCTCCGATGTGAAGTCGCAGATTTTCGGATGCAGGCGCCATGTCTCGTCGAGAAACAGGCCCTGCTCGGCGGAGATCGTTTTTTGACCGTTGAGCAAGTGGTGGAATGCGGAGCTGTCAGTGCCTTCCGGATGGCTCCCTTGCATCGGCTGGTCGAGCTGTTGCGGGTCGCCGAGCAAGATGACCGTCGGTGCCGCCTGCGAGACCGCTAAGACATTGGCAAGCGCCATCTGAGCCGCCTCATCGACGAAGAGCACATCGACGCTCTCGAAAGCCTCGGGGGCTGCCCAGAGCCAAGCGGTTCCGCCGGCGACCTGACAGTCGGTTTGTAGCGCCGCGAACAGATCCGCCGATTTCGTGACAATCCGCAACCGATGGGAGTCCGGCTCCTTCTCACTCGGCTTCTGAACGCAGTGAACGTCGGTCCCGGTTTCATCCGCCGCCTTGATGACGGCGTCGATGAGGTTCCGGATCACTGCGTGGCTGTTGGCGACGATGCCAACCTTCTTATGCGAACGTACGAGTTCACAGATCATGTGAGCGCCGGTGAATGTCTTTCCTGTTCCAGGGGAACCCTGGAGCGGGAGAGCGCCGGGACCCAGCAACAGTGCAATGCGCTTTGCCGCATCGAGCGTCGTTTCGTTGGGTAGGCGTAAAGGAGCGTCTCCTTTGATCTGCGGGCGATCGCGCAGCAGCACCGCGCGGGCGGCAGCGAACCGGCCGGGGCCCTCAATGCCACGCGTCACGACATGCTCGGCAATCCGAACCAAAGATTCCTGCATCGGCTTTGGATTGACGTATTCATGGACGAAGACCGCTCCAGGATGGACGTCCGCGGTATCCTTTCGTTTTTTGATATCGATTGTGAGATCGTCGAACGAGATCGCCTCGACCGAACCGAACGCCGCGCCGCCAACGCTGTGCAGTCCCTTCTCGGGCCGAATGTCGGCTTCCTGAAGGGAGAAATGATAGCGATGGATGGGGCAGGCCGGCGTGCCGCCGACCGTTTCCATCAGCTTAAGATCGGCGAGGCCGGCCCTTTCGTCGCGGAGTTCTTCCACCGGAAGGTCGGCAAGGCGAAAATATTCCCACCAGACGGCCTTGTCTTCGCGCCGGTGCCAATCGAGCATCTGCGCCAGCAGCCAACGCGCATGCTGATCGGCGGTGCGCTCGGCCGCATCGACCGGCACATTCGCGGTTAACGCGTCGATCAATGGTGTGATCCGCGCAAGCCAAGCGGCGACACTCTCTGTGGGAGCTGCATCAGCGGCTTTGGGCCTTAGCACGGGGATGCCCGCGGCGACGAGCTCGGCGCGTCGCGCTTCCAGCCAATCCCGCAAGTGGCGGTTCGAAACACAATCGTCGCGATTGTAGCTCTCGACCGTTGCGCGATCCTCAGGTGAGATTCCGTCTGCATCGTCCAATTCGAGGCCTGTCTGCACGCGGGTCAAAGCCAGGCTCGCATCGGGCAGGCTGGTGTCGCGTTCGAAACCGTAGAGTGGTTCCAGCTTCTTGATCGAATAGCTTTCGACACCGGCGCGGATTCCCTGCCGGACGACCGTGAGCAGATCGACGAGCCGCTTTCCCCGCAAAATCCGGTCGAGCTCCTCTTCGCGGGTGGCGTACCGTCCCATGAGGCGCGTCAGAGCGCCCCGCTCATAGCCGCCGAAATGATAGATATGCAGGTCGGGATGCGCTTCCCAACGCGCCAGAACGAAATCGATGAAGCTCTCGAACGCGGCCTTTTCCTCGGCTCTGCTGATTCCCCAATGGCCGAGATAGGCCGGTTGCTGATCATCGCCAAGGAAATGGTAGCCAAGGAGAAACTCCAGCCCGTTTTCGCCGACAAACGGATCGCCTTCAAAATCGAGGAAGATGTCGCCCGCGCTTGGCGTCGGCAGCAGGGAAAGGCCGTATCCCGCCTCATGCGGCAACAGTTCGAAACCGATCTTGCCATCCTCGCGTGCTTGCGCCTGCAGGCGTGCCTGCTCGCGAGCGCGCACGATCGATTCTGCCGAGCCTCGTTCAGGCTTCCACTGAAGCGGCACGGGCATCGCCGCAAGAGCCGTCAAGGAGGTGACCCCCTGAGCTTCCAACTCGGCGATCTGGACTTTTGAGATGTTGGCAACGAGGCTCAAATGGTCGTCGTCGCGCCTGCGTTTGTCGCAGGCATTGCGCCCAGGGTCACGGTGGCGGTTCCTGAGAAGTTCG
>CAZNNJ010000282.1:0-7012 GCA_964574305.1 uncultured Rhodospirillales bacterium
GAGGGCTTTCGCCGGGGGCCTTGCCTAGGGCTTTCCGGGGGCAGCAACCCGGGGCGGCGCGATCCCGGAGGTGGTAACCGAGGGCCCGGGCCACTTGGGGCCGCCGGACGATCCCGCTGCTCTTGCTGACAGCCTGCGCCGGCTGATCGAGAACCCGGCCTTGCGGCGGCACTATGCCGATAGCGCCCGCGCCGCGTCGCACCGCTTTGCGACCTGGCGCGACACCGCCGCGCGGATTGCCTCAGCCCTCGACGCTGTCGCGTAGCAGCTCGCGGATCGTCGGCGCCGGGGCCGGGGTCATCACGCAGTCGAACAGCACGTCCTGGCCCAGCCGATGGATGGCGGCGCGGGGGCGCAGCGCATGCTCGATCGGGTCGATCGGCGGCAGGCCGATGCCAACCGGGCCTGAGCCGATGATGATCGGGGCGACGCAACGATGCAGCCGGTCGATGGCCCCCGCGGGGAGGAAGCCCGACAGGGTCCCCGCCCCGCCCTCGACCAGCAGGCGGCGAAAACCGCGCGCCGCCAGGGCTGCGACGATGGCAGCGGGCGCGATCCGCCCGCCTTCGGACGGAATTGTGATCGGCGTCACCCAGGCCGGCCTGGGCCGGTCATGGGCCTGGACCACGAAGACCGGGCAGCCATCCGCGGCCAGGATGCGCGCGTCGGGCGGCAGCTTCCCGTTCGGGTCGATCACCACGCGCACGGGGTCGTTGCCAGCGACTTTGCGCACCGTGAGCTGCGGGTCGTCGGCCACCACCGTGCCGATGCCGACGATCACCGCATCGACCAGGGCGCGCAGCCGGTGCAGATGCAGGATCGCCTCGGGGCAGTTGATATAGCGGGAGCTGCCGGTCGCGGTCGCGATGCGCCCGTCGAGCGACTGGCCGAGCTGACCGACGACGAAAGGCCGCCGGCCGTTGCCCATCGCTATCGGGGAATAAAGATCCCAGAATGCCTGTCCTGCATCCATATCGGCCGGACGGACGATGCCCTGTCCCGCTGCCGGCCCTACATGCTGTGACAGGAACAGCGCCTCAACGGGATCGGTGATACTGGAAATGGCGGCTACTCCAATGATCGAACGGCAAAATCGGTCCAAAGGGGGGCTTAGTGATTTGGCGTGAGCGAATATTTTAGCTAGAGGAAGAGCGCAACGGCAAAAATGTTCGAAATTCCCGCATCGCTATGATCCACCGAGTTACCAATTTCAACGCCGGTTCACCGGTTGAGAATCCTGCTTAGGGGCCGATGACGTGAGCATTTCCTCCACGCTGTTTACCCGGTTGCTCGGCGATGCCGCCGAGATCGCTTTCGAGCGCGCGGCGGCGGAACTGCGGACCGGCCGGCCGGTCGTCATCGAGGCCGATGACAACACGACCCTGGTCGCGGCCCTGGATGGGGTGACGCCGCATATCTATGACTTATTCCGGGAGTTCGGCGGCGCCCGCCTCGTCATCTCCGCCGAGCGTGCCCAGACCCTGGGCCTCAAGATCGACCATTCGGTTGCACTGCCGCTGCGCAGCCTCGACCGCAAGTCGGCACAGCATCTGGTCGTCACACCCTATCTGGCCGCACCCGTCGATTGGGAGCCGGGCAGCGACGCCGCTTCGGTGGCGCTTGAGCTGTGCAAGTACGCCCTGCTTCTGCCGGCGGTCGTGAGCCTGGAGCTGGCCGGCGAAGCCGCGCTGCCGGCCGATCTGTTGCGCGTCCGGCTCGACCGGCTGCAGGCGCCGTCGGCGAAGTTCGACCTGGAAATCGTTTCGGAAGCGGACGTGCCCCTGGCGGGCAATATCGAGACCCGTTTCGTCGTCATGCGCGGCGGCCCGGCCCCGCGCGACCAGGTGGCCGTCATCGTTGGCCGGCCGGACCCGTCCGAGCCCGTGTCCGTCCGTGTGCATTCCGCCTGCCTGACCGGCGACATGTTCGGCTCGCTGCGCTGCGACTGCGGCGACCAGCTGCGCAACGCCATCGCACGGCTGAACGCCGCCGGCGGCGGCGTGCTGCTCTATCTCGACCAGGAAGGGCGCGGCATCGGCATCGGCAACAAGATGCGGGCCTACAGCCTGCAGGATGACGTGTTCGACACGATCGACGCCAACAGCGTGCTCGGCTTCGAGCCGGACGAGCGGCGCTATGAGTACGCCGCTGCGATGCTGAGCAAACTCGGCTATCGCCGGATTGTGCTGCTCACCAACAACCCCGACAAGATCGAGGCGCTAGGCCTGGCCGGGATCGAGGTGGTCGAGCGCCAGCCGCTGACCGGCACGCCGACTGTCGAGAACCTGCACTATCTCTACACCAAGGCGCAGCGCGCCAACCACATGCTGGCGGACCTGCTGGCCCTGGCCGCGCCGATGGCGGCCGGCGAATAGCCTACTGCCAACCAGCAGCTATTGACTGACCGGCGCCAGCCTGTAATGGCTGACGCCCCATTCGGTGCCGTCGTTGTTGCCGAACAGGCCGGCGGTCGCCAGGAAGAACAGGCGCCAGCGGCGACGCCACAGCGCCCAGTCGTCGCCATAGACCTGCTGCAAAATCTTCGCGATCTGCGGTGCGTTACGGTCGTAGTTGGTCAGCCAGTCCATCGCCGTGCGCTGATAGTGGACGCCGTTCCACAGCCAATCGGCCTCAACCGTGAAAATCGAATCGAAATGCCGGATCAGGCCATGGCTCGGCATGATGCCGCCGGTGAAGAAATGCCGGGCGATCCAGTCGGCCTTGTTCTGCTTGTCGAAGCGGTAGGGCGCGGCCTTGTGGCTGAAGACATGCAGGAACAGCCGGCCCTCGGGCTTCAGCACGCCGCGGATGCGCTCCAGCAGCGGCTGCCAGTTCGCCATATGCTCGAACATCTCGACAGAAACGACGCGGTCGAAGGCGCCTTCAGCCAAGAAGTCGTTCATGTCGGCGGTGATGATCTTCACGTTCGTGAAGCCCCGCTTTGCCGCCTGGTCCTCGATATAGTGGCGCTGACCGTTTGAATTGGAGACGGCGGTGATGCGGGCATGCGGGAAATGCTGCGCCATCCAGAGCGTCAGGGAGCCCCAGCCGCAGCCGAGCTCAAGGATTTCCTGCCCGTCGGCGAGGTCGGCATGGCGGGCGGTCTCGGCCAGCGCGTGCTCCTCCGCATCCATCAGCGTGTCGCCCTTGTTCTGGTACAGGCAGCAGGAATATTTCCGCCGCGGCCCCAGGATATAGGTGAAGAATTCCGCCGGGATCTCGTAATGCTGCTCGTTCGCCGCGTCCGTGTGCTCGGCAACCGGACGGCGCAGCATCTCCTCGATGAACTGCGTATCCAGGGCCGGCTCGTAATCGACCAGGGAGCGCCGCGTCCGGTCGCATAGGAAGGTGATCCCGGCCGCCGTGACGGAATCGGGCAGCGGCAAGCGTTCGAACGCGTTGATCGCGGAAGAGATCATGCTCATGGATGGGCCGTTTTTGCGGGAGTGGAATGCCACTTGGGCGGCAGCGGGAAAAAGGCGGATGTCGCCGCCTGATAGTGGCGATAGGCATCGCCGCGCGATTTGAGCATCAGCGTCTCGAGCGGTGGAATGCCGGAGACATAGACCAGCAGCCAATACATCGAGACCGGCCCAAAGAGGGACAGCCAGCCCCACAGATAGGCGCCGCTGAAATCGATCGCCATGACCGCATAGGCCATCCAGACCAGCCATTCGAAGAAATAGTTCGGGTGCCGCGACCAGCGCCACAGGCCAACGTCGCAGACGCCGCCCTTGTTGGCCGGATTGGCCCTGAAGCGCTTGAGCTGATTGTCGGCGACGCCCTCGCCGCCGATCGCAACCGCCAGGATCAGCACGCCGCCCCAGTCGGCCGGCCGGATACCGGAGGCCGGGTGGCGCGCTGCCAGCAGGATACAGATCGCCAGCAGGATCGCGGCCGCGGCCTGGATCTGCAGGAACCAGAACATGCGGCGCTGGAAATCTGCGCCCCAAGCGCGGCGGAAATCGTTGTAGCGCACGTCCTCCGCATGATGGGCGACGCGGATGCCGAGATAGGAGCCGAGGCGGATGGCCCAGACCGCGACCATCAGCGCGATCAGCTCTTGCCGTTCGGTCGGCCCGGACGTGCCGGGGATCGGCGCCAGCGACAGGGCGACTCCGGCCATGCCCAGCCCCGCCGTCCAGAACACATCGACCCAGCCCGCATTGTTCACCCGGCGCTGATACGCCCAAGCGAGCGTCATCACGATGGACAATCCGATCGCGACGGGGAGGATCAGGAGGGTCATGAAAAGGCCGGTCCTTCTCGCCCCCGCGTCAAAGCGGAGGCTTGTTCGTTCTCAGCATCCATACGACAAGGGGAACGCCTTAGATCAAACATCCGGACCACCTGCGTCGCCGTATAAGCCCTCAAGATCGAAAGTGCGATGACTGCGAAATTTTCCCGAAATATGAGCGTTTTACAACAATGGATATCGCTGCCGCCCCAGGGCCGGGCCAGGGCCGTATGAACATAGCAGTGATCGGTACCGGCATATCCGGAATGTCGGCCGCCTGGCTCTTGAGCCAAGGCCATAACGTGACTGTCTACGAGCAGGACAGCCGGTTGGGCGGCCATACCAACACGGTGGATGCGCCCGGCATCGGTGGCAAGGGCATCACCCCGGTCGACACCGGCTTCATCGTCTATAACGACCGCAACTATCCCAACCTGGTCGCCTTGTTCGACCATCTGAAGGTGCCGACCAAGGCGTCGGAGATGTCGTTCGCCGTCTCGGTTGACGATGGTGCCCTGGAATACGGCACCACGACCTTGGGCCAGCTCATCGCCCAGAAGCGCAATCTGGTCCGGCCACGCTTCTGGTCGATGCTGAACGACCTGCTGCGCTTCTACCGCGAGGCGCCGTCCTTCCGGGAAACCGGCGATACCGTGACCAGCCTGGGCGACTATCTGGACAAGGGCCGCTATGGCCGTGCCTTCCAGGAAGACCACCTGATTCCGATGGCCGCCGCCATCTGGTCGACCCCGGCGGGCCGCATCCGCGATTATCCCGCCGCGGCGATGATTCGTTTCTGCGACAATCACGGGCTCCTGAAGGTCGATAACCGCCCGCAATGGCGTACGGTCGACGGCGGCAGCCGGGAATATGTGAAGCGGCTGACCGCGGCCTATGCCAACAGCGTGCGGCTTGGGCGCGGTGCCAGACAGGTGTCCCGCGCCGCCGCCAGCGTCATGATCACCGATGCAAGCGGCGAGACCGCGCGGTTCGACCACGCTGTCTTCGCCTGCCACGCCGACCAGGCCTTGGCGATGCTGACCGACCCCAGCGCCGAGGAGCGCGCCCTGCTCGGCGCCTTCCGCTACACGCTGAACGAAACCATCCTGCACACCGACGCCGCGCTGATGCCCAAGCGCAAGGCGATATGGTCGAGCTGGAACTATGCCGCCCACAGCGGCGAGAGCGCCGAGCCGCCCTGCGTCACCTATTGGATGAACCGGCTGCAATCGATTCCCGAAGGCAACCCGCTTTTTGTTACACTCAACCCTGTGAAGCGCCCCAGGCCCGACAGCGTGATCCGCACCGAGATGTACGAGCACCCCGTGTTCGACGAGGCGGCGATCCGCGCCCAGCGCAGGTTATGGAGCCTCCAGGGGCAGCGGGGCAGCTGGTTCTGCGGCGCCTATTTCGGCTCGGGCTTTCATGAGGACGGCTTGCAGGCCGGGCTGGCCGTCGCCGAGGCGCTGGGCGGTGTCAGGCGGCCCTGGAGCGTGCCGGACGAATCCGGCCGCATCCATATCGAATACAAGGCAGCGGCATGAGCGTCGCCTCCGCCATCTATCGCGGAACCGTGGCGCACCGGCGGCTGCGGCCCAGGCAGCATTCCCTCAAATACCGCGCCTTCTGGATGCTGTTCGATTTGGACGAGCTGCCGGCGCTGGGCAAGTCGCTGAGGCTGTTCTCCCATAACGGCTTCAACCTGTTCGGCTTCCATGACCGCGACCATGGCGACGGTTCCGGCAAGCCGTTGCGCTGGTGGGTCGAGTTCCATCTGAAGGAGGCCGGAATCGCTTTCGACGGCGGGCCGATCCGCCTGCTCTGCCTGCCCCGGATACTGGGCTATGTCTTCAACCCGATCAGCGTCTTTTTCTGCTACCGCAAGAGCGGCCTGCTGAACGCGATCCTCTATGAGGTGAACAACACGTTCGGCCAGCGCCATTCCTACCTGATCCCGGTCGATGCCGGCGCCGGGCGGACGATCGCGCAAAGCTGCCCCAAGCGGCTCTACGTCTCGCCGTTCAACGACATGGACATGTCCTATGCATTCAAGGTCCAGCCGCCGGAGGCCTCGGTCACGGTCGGGGTCGATGCGCTGGACCCGCTTGGGCTGATGATCACGACTGCGCTCAGCGGCAAAAGGCGGGCGTTTTCGGACCGGGAAATGGTGAGCGCGTTCCTGGGCCATCCTCTGCTCACCCTGAAAGTCATCGTAGCCATTCACTGGGAGGCCTTGCAGCTCTGGCTCAAGGGGATGAAGATAACGGATCGTCCGCCTTGCCCCGAAGAGCCGGTTTCCATCGGTTCGGGAAGCCCAGGAAAATAGGTTCGGCAGCGGCGGCCCGACAGGAGCCCGAGACCCATGCCGCAATATCGTTCCCGCACCACCACCCATGGCCGCAACCAGGCCGGCGCCCGGGGCCTCTGGCGCGCCACCGGCATGCGGGAGGAGGATTTCGGCAAGCCGATCATCGCCGTCGCCAATTCCTTCACCCAGTTCGTGCCCGGCCACGTTCACCTGAAGGACCTCGGCCAGCTGGTCGCGCGCGAGATCGAGAGCGCCGGCGGCGTCGCCAAGGAATTCAACACGATCGCGGTCGATGACGGCATCGCCATGGGTCATGACGGCATGCTCTACAGCCTGCCCTCGCGCGAGATCATCGCCGACAGCATCGAATATATGGTCAACGCGCATTGCGCCGATGCCATCGTCTGCATCTCCAATTGCGACAAGATCACGCCCGGCATGCTGATGGCGGCGTTGCGCCTCAACAT
>CAZNNJ010000283.1:0-5192 GCA_964574305.1 uncultured Rhodospirillales bacterium
CTGCGGACGGGCCGTTCATGAATCCGATAAGGCTCGAGGAGTTTAGGATGAGACTGCTCAGGTGGCAGTCGGAACTGCTCCAGGAACTGAACGAAACCCTGGCCAGCATGGCTGTCGACGGCGGCATGCAGGAGCCTGACCTGGCCGACCGCGCCTCGGCCGAGACCGACCGCGCGCTTGAGCTTCGGACCCGCGACCGCGAGCGCAAGCTGCTCTCCAAGATCAGCGCCGCGTTGCTCAGGATCGAGGACGGCTCCTACGGCTATTGCGAGGAGACCGGCGACCCGATCGGCGTGAAGCGGCTGGAGGCAAGGCCGATCGCCACCCTCTCGCTCGAGGCGCAGGAGCGGCACGAGCGCTTGGAACGCACCCAGCGGGACGACTAGTGCTCTCCAAATTCTTCTTTTTTGTTCGCGCCTGTTCTTTTCGCTTGCGAACGGGAACGAATCCGGTACGATATCGGCCTAGACACGCCGCGTTGGCGTGTGGGAGAACGGAGGTATCGGATGACGAGTCCCGTCTTACGCGTGGTCGACAAGGATCCCATGGACAAGCAAAAAGCCATCGACGCCGCCGTTTCCCAGATCGAAAAGGCCTTCGGCAAGGGCTCGATCATGAAGCTCGGCTCCCGCGGCGCCGTGGATGTGGAGGTGGTGTCGACCGGGTCGCTCGGGCTCGATATCGCGCTTGGCATCGGTGGCCTGCCCAAGGGCCGCATCATCGAGATTTACGGGCCGGAAAGCTCGGGCAAGACGACCTTGGCGCTGCATGTGGTGGCCGAGGCGCAGAAGGCCGGCGGCGTCTGCGCCTTCGTCGATGCCGAGCATGCGCTCGATCCCGGCTATGCCCGCAAGCTTGGCGTCAATATCGACGAGCTGCTGATCTCGCAGCCCGATGCGGGCGAGCAGGCGCTGGAGATCACCGACACGCTGGTGCGCTCCAACGCGGTCGACGTGCTGGTGGTCGACAGCGTCGCCGCCCTGGTGCCCAGGGCAGAGCTGGAGGGCGAGATGGGCGACAGTCATGTCGGCCTCCAGGCAAGATTGATGAGCCAGGCGCTGCGCAAGCTCACCTCCTCGATCTCAAAGTCGAACTGCATCGTCATCTTCATCAACCAGATCCGGCTGAAGATCGGCATCATGTTCGGCAACCCGGAAACGACGACCGGCGGCAATGCGCTGAAATTCTACGCCTCGGTCCGTCTCGACATCCGCCGCACCGGTTCGATCAAGGACCGCGAGACCGTCACCGGCAACCAGACGCGGGTGAAGGTGGTGAAAAACAAGATGGCCGCCCCGTTCCGCGTGGTCGAGTTCGACATCATGTACGGCGAAGGTATCTCCAAGGTGGGCGAGCTGATCGATCTGGGCGTCCAGGCCGGGGTGGTGGAGAAATCCGGTTCCTGGATCTCCTATGACGGCCAGCGCATCGGCCAGGGGCGCGAGAACGCCAAGCAGTTCCTGCGCGACCGCCAGGATGTCGCTGGCGCGATCGAGGCCAAGATCCGGGCCAATGCCGGCCTGGTCGCCAGCGCCATGATGGACACGCCCGAGGCCGACGGCGACGCCGACTCGCCGGACTGATCGTCCCGGATTCGAACCCTTCAAAACCGGAGGCTCAGGCGATGGAGCCGAGAATCAGCCTAGTCACGCTGGGCGTGGCCGACATGGCGCGCGCCCGGCGCTTCTATGAGGCCCTGGGCTGGCGCGCCTCGGGCGCCGGCGAGGGTGTCACCTTCTTCCAGGCCGGCGGCATGATCCTCAGCCTCTATGGCCGGGCGGAGCTGGCGGCGGATGCCCATCTGCCGGATACGCGCACGGGCTTCGGCGGCATCACGCTGGCCTATAACGTCCGCGACCGCGCCGATGTCGACCGCACCCTGGACGAGGCCAAGGAGGCCGGCGCCACCATCCTGAAACCGGCCGAGGACGTCTTCTGGGGCGGCTATTCCGGCTACTTCGCCGACCCCGACGGCCACCCCTGGGAGGTGGCCTGGAACCCGCACTTCCCGATCCAGGATGACGGGACGATTCGGCTGCCAGGATAGGCCGAGGATGGGTAGAGCGCAGCGAAACCCGTCAAGGAATTAGCCACAGATTACACAGATTTTCGCAGATTAAATCCGAATAGCCGCCTTCGGCGGCCTAAACCGGATAGTGAAAAATCATAATCTGCGTTCATCTGTGTAATCTGTGGCTAAATTCTTAGAGTCTTTGATGGGTCTCGCTGCGCTCTACCATCCGGCGGATCACTGCACCCGATTGGCTTGGCCGGCGCTTGCCTTTACATACAGCGGCATGAGCGCACTGCCTGTCTTCCAGCCCGACACCGCCGACGAGGTCGCCGCCTTCCTGCGGGAGCGCAGCGCGGCCGGCGCGCCCGTCCGGCTGCGCGGTGGGGGCAGCAAGGCGGAATTCGGACGGCCCCCGGGTGACGAAACCATTCTCGATCTGTCGAAGCTGGCCGGCATTACGCTCTACGAGCCGGGTGAACTGGTGCTGACCGCCCGCGCCGGCACCAGACTGGCCGAGATCGAAGACGCCATCGGCCGGAACAATCAGTGCATGGCCTTCGAGCCGCCGGCCTTCGGCGCGCTGTTCGGAACCGACGCCATGCCGACCCTGGGCGGCGCGGTCGCCGCCGGCTGGTCGGGGCCGCGGCGGGTCAAGGCCGGGGCGGTGCGCGATCATGTGCTGGGGGCGCTCGCCATCGGCGGCGAGGGCGAGGTCTTCAAGTCGGGTGGCCGGGTGGTCAAGAACGTCACCGGCTTCGATCTGCCCAAGCTGCTGACCGGCTCGCACGGCACGCTGGCGGCGCTGACCGACATCACCATCAAGGTGCTCCCCGCACCGCAGACCACCCGGACTCTCGCGGTCCTCGGCGTGGACGATGCCGCTGCCGTCCGCCTGCTCGCCGATCTGCTGGGCGGACCCTTTGAAGTGTCCGGCGCCGCGCACTTGCCGGCCGCCGTCGCGGGGCGCACGGCCATCGCCGCCATTGCCAAATCCGGCCAGTCCGCCACCTTGATCCGGCTTGAGGGCTTCGGCCCATCGGTCGCCGACCGGTTCGCCGGCCTGCGGGCGCGCTGCGGCGAAGACCATTCGTCAGTCGCCCTCGATACGGAGGAATGCGGCGTCCTGTGGCGCGAAATCCGCGACGCCGCGCCTCTGGTCGCGCCGGACCGGATCGTCTGGCGCCTGTCCTTGCCGCCGAGCGACGGGCCGCGCGCGGTCGCGGCGATCCGCGCGGTAGCCGAGGCGGACGCCTTCTACGATTGGGGCGGCGGCCTCGTCTGGCTCAGCCTGCCGCCTGGCGACGCCCACGCCGATGGAATTCGTGGCCGGCTGCCCTCCGGCCATGCCACTCTGTTGCGCGCCCCCGCGGATATCCGCGGCGCGGCGCCGGTCTTCCAGCCGGCCGACCGGGCCCTGGCGGCGCTCCAGTCCCGCGTGAAATCGGCGTTCGACCCTCAGGGCATCCTCGCGCCCGGCTTCATGGCACCCAGTTTCATCGGGAGCAGCTGATGCAGACCCGCTTCACCGCAGAGCAGCTTGGCGATCCGGCGATCGCGGATTGCGAGCGCAACCTGCGCACCTGCGTCCATTGCGGCTTCTGCCTTGCCACCTGCCCGACCTACACCTTGCTAGGTGACGAGCTCGACAGCCCGCGCGGCCGCATCTACCTGATCAAGGACATGCTGGAGCATGACCGCCCGGCCTCGGCGGAAGTCGCGCTCCATGTCGATCGCTGCCTGTCCTGCCTCGCCTGCCAGACGACCTGCCCTTCCGGCGTGCACTACCAGCACCTGATCGACCATGCCCGCGCCCATGTCGAGGAGACATTCCAGCGTCCGCTTCTCGACCGTGTGCTGCGCGATGTGCTGGCCCGGCTGCTGCCTTATCCCGGCCGCTTCCGTATGGCCCTGATTCTGGCCGGGCTCGCCCGCCCGTTCCGCAGCCTGTTCCGGGGCCGGCTCGCCGCCATGCTCGACTTGGCCCCCGCGCGCCTGCCGCGCCAGGACAGCGCCTTCGCCGGCGAAACCTTCCCGGCTGAAGGGGCGCGCCGGGGCAGGGTGGCGCTGCTGACCGGCTGCGCCCAGAAGGTGATCGCGCCCGCAATCAACGCCGCCACCATCCGCCTGCTGAACCGCCACGGAGTCGAGGTGGTGGTGCCGCCCGCGGCCGGCTGCTGCGGCGCCATCGTCCACCATATGGGCCGAGCCGGGCAGGCCCGCGAACTGGCAGCCGACACGATCCGCGCCTGGATTGACGAGGCCGATGCGCGCGGGCTGGATGCCATCGTTGTCAACACCTCCGGCTGCGGCACCGAGATCAAGGATTACGGCCATATCTTCCGCGAAGACCCGGTCTGGGCTGAGCCCGCCGCCCGAGTCTCGGCCCTGGCGCGCGACATCAGCGAATATCTGAGCCAGATCGGCCTGAAGCCGGCCGCGCAGGAAACCGGCCTCACTGTTGCCTACCATGCCGCCTGCTCGCTCCAGCACGGGCAGAAAGTGACCGGCCAGCCCAAGGCGCTGCTGGCGGCGGCCGGCTTCACGGTCAGGGACGTTCCCGAGGGCCATCTCTGCTGCGGCTCAGCCGGCACCTACAATCTGCTGCAGCCTGAGATCGCTGGACAGCTCAAGGCACGCAAGCTGGCCAATATCGCCAGGACGAAGCCCGACGTGGTCGCCACCGGAAATGTCGGTTGCATCACGCAATTGGCGGGAGACGCCGGCATTCCTGTGCTACACACCGTCGAACTGCTCGATTGGGCGACCGGCGGACCTCGACCGGAGGCGCTGACCGGCAAACCATAAAAGGCACTTGGGGCAGGGCTAAAGGGGAGGACGCATGACGGGCAAGAATCGCGGTTGGGTGCTGGAATCCTATCCGGTCGGCGACGATTTCGATGCGGCGCTGAAGCTGCGCGACTTGCCTACGCCCGAGCCGGGCCCGAACCAGCTGCTGGTTCGCAGCCTCTATCTCTCGCTCGACCCGGCCAATCGCGGCTGGATGATGATGCCGACCTATATTCCGCAGGTGCCGCTGGGCCCCGCGCTGTGGGGTTTCGTTCTGGGCCGGGTTGAAAACTCCAAAGTCGCGGGGATCAAACCCCGCGCCCAACCGGTTTTAGGCCCGAGGGAAAATCCTTTTTCAGTCCGGCGGTCAGCAAAGTTCTCCTGGAAGATT
>CAZNNJ010000283.1:5202-7002 GCA_964574305.1 uncultured Rhodospirillales bacterium
GCCGGGTGGAAAAGTCCAATGTCGAGGGCTTCAAGCCCGGCGACCTGGTCAGTGGCTTCGGCGCCTGGGCCGATTACTGCCTGATCGACGCCCCGATGGCGAACCGGGTGCCTGACCTGGGCGGCCTGCCGCTCTATGCGGCGCAGAGCCTGTTCGGCCTGTCGGGCGGCACCGCCTATGTCGGCGTGCTGGACGTCGCCAAGGCCAAGGCGGGGGAGGTGTTCGTCATCTCCGGCGCCGCCGGCTCGGTCGGCACCTTGGCCGGGCAGATCGCCAAGCTTCAGGGCTGCACTGTCGTGGGTACCGCCGGCTCGCCCGAGAAATGCCGCTGGCTGGTCGACGAGCTCGGCTTCGACCACGCCATCGATTACCGCACGGAGGATGTCGGCGCGCGTCTCAAGGAACTGTGCCCCAAGGGTGTCGATATCTATTTCGACAATGTCGGCGGCCCGCTGACCAACGCCATCGCCGAACGCATGGCGCTGCACGGGCGGATCGTGCTGTGCGGCTCGATGGCGAAGTTCGACCATCCCGGGCCAGAGCTCGATCTCGGGAACATCCTGCTCAACCGGGTCACGGTCATCGGCTTCATCCTGATCGACCATTTCCACCGGCTGGACGCCGCCAATGCCGACCTTGCCAAGTGGGTGAAGGAGGGCAGGCTGAAGCATCAGGCCGATATCGTCGACGGGCTGGAGCACACGCTCGAGGCCTTCCGCAAGCTGTTCACGCCCGGTGCGCCGCATATCGGCAAGCTGCTGGTCCGCGTGGACCCGGCGGCGAATTAGGGGCATCGTAGTTGATTGTTACAGTTCCCCATACCGTCATGGCCGGGCTTGACCCGGCCATCCACGCCCACCCGTTCGCGCAGGCGTCCTCCAGATCAGTAACTGGACGTTCCGAGTGGATGAGTAAACATGCCGCACTCTAACGAAAGGCCGTTGGAGGGCAGTTTTTCTTTTTATTGTGTAGAATGCCCCCATGGCCGTGCTTACCAAAGGCGAAATTTTGGATCGGGTAAAAAAAGGCGAGATTGCCTTTGCTCCCGGGCTTGATGCTTTTCAGCTTCAATCGCACGCAGTGGATCTCCGGCTGGGGTTTACATTCTTGATTCCCAAAGTTTGGAGAATGACAGATAAAGGCAGAAAAGCTTTATCTATAGATCCCTTGCGCGATCACGGCCCCGAATATTTTGATATTGTTGAACTTGAGCAAGGGCAGTCATTCGACTTATTGCCCGAAGAATACGTGCTCGTCTCTACACTCGAGACAATCAAAGTGCCTAATGATTTGATGGCGATTTTATACCCACGCTCGTCGGTAAACCGGAAAGGGCTTTCGGTGGATCTCACGGGGATTATCGATAGTGGCTACGAAGGTCCGCTTACACTCCCCATACGCAATAACACCCGCTCGCAAATCATTGAGCTCCACCCAGGCGAGCGGTTTTGCCAGGTGGTGTACATGTCGCTCGCACAAGAAGTGATGCAGCGCAATCGTCGCTGGCATATGAAGGACGTAGTGGATAAAGGGGCTAAAGAAAAATCGGCAGAGATGAAACTAGTGTTCAGCGGTGACTTAAAAAAGCTCAAGAAAGAATTTCCCGCCGCCTAATGTTTCTCGCCATATATCTTTATATTATCCGATCGTACATTAGAGAGATATACGATCTTTCATGTGCGGTTGGTGCTAAGATGCGGCATGAGCAAACTTGTGGCAGTTGTGGCGATTGGGAAAAATAGGGAATTGGGGGTTGGCAATAAATTGCTTTGGACTTACCCCGATGATTTAAAGCCCTTT
>CAZNNJ010000284.1:0-6977 GCA_964574305.1 uncultured Rhodospirillales bacterium
GTGGGGGACCCCGCCGAACGGCGGGCGGCGCTGGCCAGCACCTTCATCGCCGGGCTGGAGATGGCGCGTGACGGGATGCTGCGCCTGCGCCAGGAGGAGGCGTTTGGCCCGATCCGCTTGCGGCGCGGGCTGGGCCCGCTGGATACGTCCATGCCGGAGGATGATGCGTGAGCGAGGCTGTACCGGAACCGGAAGTTCCAGCGGCGCAAGGGATGGAGGATTGGCTGCGCCTGGCCGTCTGTTATTGGCATTCCTTCAACTGGAACGGTGCCGATGTCTTTGGCGGCGGGACCTTGCAGCGGCCGTGGTTAGGGACCCCTGCGACGCCGGAGATGGCCGAGCAGAAGCTGGACGCCGCGTTCGAGTTCATGACGCGGCTCGACTTACCGTTCTTTACGTTTCACGACACCGACGTAATGGCCACGGCGGAAACGCTTCGCGAGCACGAGTTCAATCTTCGGCGGATTGAGGGCCAGTTGGCAGCAAAAATGGCGGCGAGCGGGATCAAGTTGCTCTGGGGTACCGCGAACCTGTTCAGCCATCCGCGCTATATGGCGGGGGCCGCCACGAGCCCGGATCCGGAGGTATTCGCGTGGGCGGCAGCACAGGTCCGGATGTGCCTAGATGCCACACATCGTCTCGGCGGCGAGAATTACGTCCTCTGGGGTGGGCGTGAGGGGTACGATTCCCTGCTCAACACCGATCTTCGCCGTGAGCTGGACCAGTACGGTCGCTTCCTCGCGATGGTGGTGGAGCATAAGCACCGGATCGGCTTTGACGGCACGATCCTGATTGAGCCGAAGCCCTTCGAGCCCACGAAGCACCAGTACGACCGGGATGCGGCCGCAGTCTACGCTTTCCTCCAGCGCTACGGGCTGGCTGAGGAGGTCAAGGTCAATCTGGAAGTCAATCATGCAACCCTCGCGGGGCTCGATTTCGAGCATGAGGTTGCGGCCGCCCGTGCTTACGGAATTTTCGGTTCAATTGACATCAACCGCGGCGACCCCCGCAACGGCTGGGACACCGACCAGTTTCCGAACAACGCGCAGGACTTGATACCCGCGATGATTCACGTGCTCAAGGAAGGCGGGTTCAGGACGGGGGGCATCAACTTCGATGCCAAACTGCGGCGCCAGTCGATCGCGCCGAATGACCTCTTTCTCGCCCATATCGGTGGCACGGATACGCTCGCGCGAGCACTTTTGGCGGCTGCTGACATCGTCGCCGAGGGCGCGCTGGCGCGGCTTGTGGACGATCGCTATCGCGGATGGAACAGCGATCTCGGGCAGCAAATCGACGCTGGCGACTTCACACTCGGAAACCTTGCTGATCATGCGATCGCATTGGATCTGCGACCGGCGCCGCCGTCGGGGCGTCAGGAGCTCGCCGAGAATATCATTGGGCGCCGCTGCAGGTACTAGGCAACCAACAACGTTTCCGAACGTGGGCAAAGCCCACGCTCCGGTGACGGGGATGAGGAATCCCCGCGGCCCCGGCGGCGTCCTCCCCTGCTGCCGGGGCCGATTTTTTTCCGGATACCCCAAAATTTGATACCCAAGGCGCTGCATTGCGACACTGGGAATTCAGCCTCATTCACAGGCGCGGCGACCCACTAAAAGACCGGAAGGCAGATTGCCGACCTTCTGTGAGGGATGAGTTCACTCATCGAACAGATTCAATCGATCGAAAGGATCAGCTTCGCTATGCATATCGGCGTCTTCCATTTTCCGACCGATTACGGAATCCCGATCGATGAGCTGGCGCGGGAATTGGAGGCGCGGGGCCTCGAAGCGCTCTTTGTTTGCGAGCACACGCACATCCCGGTGAGCCGGGAGACGCCGTTCCCTGGCGGGGGCGAATTGCCGAAGCGCTACAAGCACACCTACGACCCGTTCGTGGCGTTGTCCTTCGCTGCGGCCGCGACCCGGACGCTTAAGCTCGGCACCGGAATATGTCTGGTGCCACAGCGTGATCCAATTGTGACCGCCAAGAGCGTGGCCAGCCTCGACCGGTTGTCAGGGGGCCGTTTCCTGTTCGGTGTCGGCGCCGGGTGGAACATCGAGGAAATGGCGAACCACGGCACACACCATGAATCACGCTTCAGCCTTCTGCGCGAGCGTGTGCTGGCCATGCAGGCGCTCTGGACCGAGGACGAGGCCTTTTTTCATGGAGAGTTCGTTGATTTCGAACCAGCCTGGTCCTATCCCAAGCCAATACAACGACCGCATCCGCCAATCCTTCTTGGGGGCGAAACAGATCACACGCTCAAGCGCGTGGTTGAATTCTGCGACGGGTGGTTTCCCCGAGCCGGCAGCGGCTTCGATCCAGCCGAGGCTGTTGATCGGCTAAGGCGGGCTGCGGCCATGGCCGGCCGAGAATTCGCGGATTTGTCGATCACTGTCTTCCGAGCGCCGGCGGACGCCGAGGCGCTGGCGCGCTACACGGATGCCGGTATTACCCGCGCTCTTCTCGAAGTGCCGGACATCGGACGCGACGACACTTTGCGTCTACTAGATCGGTATGCGGCGTTAATTGGCTAAAGATCTGAAACCGTTTTCTTAAATTCTCTCACGACTCAAACCGTCCGGCTTGATCCCGTGGTCGACGAAGAAGGTGGGCGCAAAGTGCATCGCTGGTCCAGTATGGGCGAGCGCCTCTGGTGCATCCATCATCCAGGCCACGGTTCGCCCAGTATCCTCGGCCATAAAGACTGGATGTCCTCCGCCGAAATCTTTTGCCGCTTCGCCGAAGCGCGCCTGAAGACTTTCGGTTAGGGTGAGCCCCGGCTGGACATGGAAGGTCGCTATCCCTTGGTCGCGATACTCAAGATCCACGAACTCAGCAAGCTTTGAATAGGCTGCTTTCCCCGCGCCGTACAGGAATCCCCAGCCGCCTGCTCCCGGCTTCAACGAACAGACCATGACGCCGGCGCCGCTCGAAATGAAGACAATGCGTCCCGAACCTTGATGGAGCATCGGGGCTAGGACCCTCTGGGTCAGATGCAGCTGATTGACCACGATACTGCGGAAGGCTTCCTCTGCTACCTCGGCATCAATGGCCGCGAGCGGCGCCGTGGCTGCCGGTTCATGATACATCGCATTGGCGAAGAGCCCGTCAATTCGGCCCCACTTTTTCAGGACCTGGTCAACCATCTGATCAATTGAACCGCGATCACTCACGTCAAGGTGGAGACCAAGCGCTTCACCGCCCGCCGCCTCGACTTCCAATACCGCCGTTTCCAAGCTTCCAGGCAAGCGCACTACGGCAGATCCATCGGCGCGAATAGCTCGCGCCTCACCTTCAAAGAGAGTGCGGCCTGTGACAGCGACCGCAAAACCTCGTTTGCCGAGTTCAACAGCGGTTGCCCTGCCTATGCCGCGGGTGGCCCCTGTTACGATAGCAACTTTCCTCAAAGACGCTTTCCTCACCGATATGATTTAAGTCCGCTGGTCTGATTGTTCCCCGCAGTCGCGGACCGATCACCTGGAGCGTTGCGATCTGGGATGCCATGGTGATTTCCCACGTCGTGCGGGATCAGACAGTTGACGCACAGCCTAAGCGGCCACAGCCTAAGACCCGCAGAGTATTTGATCCGATCCGTAACAATTGATGTCGCGGTATCGTTATCTGCTGCTTGAGGTACCAAAAAAACTCTATCGATGGGGCAGACATTACCGCCCTTCGCGGGCATGATGTTCGGCGTGCAGTAAGGTCCATCGTCACGACCTCCGCTGACCGGTAGAGCCAACCCGCTGTTAAGGCGCTATGTCGCCAGTCGCATTCTGTCGATGCTGCATCGATAGACGGGTGTCCTCGAGCGCGAGATCGATCAGGCCATGCATAGCTGCGCGCGCGGCCTCCGAATCGCCTTCGGAAATGGCATCGTAAACGCGACGGTGATCGGGAATAGCATTGCGCGGGAGCTTTCCCCCGCGCTGCTTGAACAGTGTTGTCCAATTCACGGCTGCACCGATGCTGGAACTAAGCACGATCAGCGCGTCGTTGTGCGTGGCGCGCAGGATGGCATCGTGGAAATCGCGGTCGGCGGTGCGGCCGATCTCCGTTGCGAGGGTGTGCCGTGTCATGGCGGCAAGCGCATCCTTCATGGTCCGGAGTTGCGCGCTCGTCCGTCGGTGAGCTGCCAGCGCGGCCGCGGCCGGCTCGACGATGGCGCGCAGCTCGAAGAGACTGCGGACGAAATCGACGTCCGGCTCCCCCGCGAAAGCCCAGGCAAGCACTTCGGGGTCAAGGAGGTTCCAGCGCTCGCGCGGCAAGACACGGGTCCCGGTCTTCGGCCGGCTTTCGACCAGGCCTTTAGCGATGAGTACCTGCACTGCTTCGCGATAGGCGCTGCGCGAAACATCCAGCGTTTGGGAGAACTCGATTTCACCTGACAAAGTGGTGCCCGGCGCGTACTCGCCAGACAGGATCGCGGCCCCCAACCAATGAGCGATCGCGCCATGCAGCCGACGGCCGGTGCCGCGCGGCTGCTTTTGCCGCCCTGCGGCTTCCCTGCCGGGAGAGATATCCTCGCTGGTCAACCGTTCGCCCTCTGATTAGACCTATCTATCGTTCTTGCTTGCAAAATGCCAACCGCAACATCGCCAGAGTTATCACCGAACGGCATGGCATGAATCATGCGCGCAGGCCTGGTGTTCTCCGGCATGGAGGGGCCACAGCCGAGTACGCTAGGGCGGTATGGTTACTTCGGTCGCAGGAATTTCTCGCGGACCATCCCGAATTTGTCGACGGGAATGAGTGTGTATTGCTCGTCACCGTTGAGACGGCGACCCGGGATCCAGCTTTCATCCGCGTACTTGCCCTCAGTCGCCGATTCCAACTCAACGGATCCCGCCGGCGCACCAGGCAACGAGAAGCTGGCGGTGAAGCCGCTGCCCAGCAGTAGAAATTCGTCTGGACTCACCGCCAAGATCATACCGCCCGCGCGTTTATCGGTCATCACCGGACCGATGAGCCCGCGCCCCTCCGGCTTACTAGGCCGTAGATCTTCCGGGGCTGCCATGCCCGCATCCAGCATGACCTTCTTCATGGCATCAAGCGTGTCGACAACCTTCAGCCGCCAATTGCCGACTTGAAAGTCCCCGGCTTCGGCGCCTGTTAGGGCGAAGCCTCGCAACGTCCCGTTCGCTTGAGCGCGCGCGAGTTCGGGCAGCATCGGCTTCAACCGGCGATAGGCTTCGGCGATTTGGCCGTCGACGGGTACGTCCTCGATCCCGAACACTGAATATCCCAAAGCGGCGTGCCCGCCGATCGCCTGGAACAGGCTGCCGACGATCGGCTGTGTTTCCGGTGAGAACAGCGGGTTGTCTGCGCGAGTGAAGTCGGCAAAAGTCTCGTCGACATTGGCGACATATACGTCGGGCGCCAGGAAATCGATTGCCGGTGCGGCGGCCTTCCAGACGTCCATCATCGCTGCAACCGGGCCGCCACTCGGAAATTTTCCAGCGATCTCTTGGCCTGGCTGCGGCCCAAGCCAGGCATTCGCATACATCGGCAGCGCAAGTGCCTTCTTTCCGGCTTCAGCCACCCTGCCGACGAAACTGCCGAATTGCCAAGCCATGAAGATTTCATCGGATTCCCAGCCGTCGCCAAACATTTGTGTCCATGTTCCGCTCGTTGGCCGGCCCTGCCGTTCCCAGGCTTGAGCTAACTCCGGCCGAAGCGTCGCCGCGTGCTGCGTCAGGTAGGAAACTAGTTCGGTAGGCACCGGCTTGGTCCATGCTGCTTCAGCTAGCGGAGAGCGATCCCGGCTGTCCCCCAGTATGCCGACCTCATTTTCGACTTGGATCATGATCACGGTGTGATCTTGATCGACATCTCGAATATGACGCATCAACGTCGCAAAGGCGCTGGTGTCCCGTTCAAGGAGCTTGTTGTTGAAGGGGGTAAGCTCGACCGTTGTCTCGTCCTGGAAACCGGCGTTTCGAAAGCGGCCCGCCGGATCCGGCGCGCGCACGACACGCGGGTAGGTGCTGAGATCTCGGCGTACCCAAGAGGGAGCGTAATGGGATTGCGCATTCTTGAACGAAGCGAACCAGATGAGAACGAGGCGCAGCTTGTGCTTACGCGCCTGTGTGATTTCATCGTCGACGAGAGAGAAATCGAACTTGCCTTGCTCGGGTTCGAGCAGTTCCCAACTCACCGTGCCGATGACTGTATTCAGGTTCATTGCCGCCAGCCTGTCCCAGATTGGCGCCATGTAGGCAGGGCTGGACGCGCTCGAATTGTGCAATTCGCCGGCGAGCATCAGGAACGGCTTTCCGTCGACCTTCAACTGGATGGTCTGCCCATTTCGCTCGAGGCGGGGCAGGGGGACGTCGGCCTGCGCAACTGAAGCGAGGCCCATCACCAGCAGGGCTGCAGCGGGAAATTGAGATTTCATTCAGTCCTCTCTGGGCGTCGATTCATTTGTCGGACAAATAACGATGGCGCAGCGCGGGTTGGCAACCTTTTTGGCACCGAGGCAATTTACGTCCGACATCCACGGGCGCTGGGACCGCGCGGATCACGGATCACCCCAGTCATTCCCAGTGGGAAGCGGGTTTACATCGGCGCACCAGAAGAAGGTACTTCGGGGTCCTTTTTTCGATACTCCAACACCCCGCGCTTCCCTTGACCCTCTATGTAAGCGAAAGGCTTTTGTCTGAGTACAAAGCATGCTGGGAATCGGGGAGCATAGTGCCGAAACGGTGGCCAATACCCTGGCTTTCCTGCGAAACGCGGCTCCAACCCAAAACAACGCATCTCGGGGGAAAAATGTCAGCAAAGTTCCGTTCCGCTTTCTTCAAGCGCGCGTCGATCTTCGGTGCCAGCCTTGTGGTGCTGGCCGCAGCGCAATCGGCTCAGGCTCAGACCGCGGCGCAAGTTCAGGCGCAGCCGTCGGCGGCCACCAGGCCCGAAGGTCTGGAGGAGATCGTCGTCACAGCGACGCGTCGGACTCAGCTCCTAAAGAACGT
>CAZNNJ010000285.1:0-6970 GCA_964574305.1 uncultured Rhodospirillales bacterium
CTCTCGACGCATACACCAAGCAGGTTTCTGATAGCGACCCGGCCGGAGGATTGGAGGTCGACCATGGCGATGCCGTGGATGGCGACCGAGAGCGGCTCGGCCAGGCAGGCGTCGGAGGCTGGCAGGCCGGAGGGCAGCGGCACCAGGCAGCGTTCCGGCACGATCAGCTCGTCGGCAAAGCCGCCGTCGCGGCCGATGCCGATGGTGAAGGCGGCGGCGCCCAGCACGCAGTGATTGTAGTTGCCGGAGAGGCAGGCCGGGCATGTGCCGCACACCGCCATCGGCTCGATCGCCACCGGCGTGCCGTTCTCGGTCACGCCCGCGATCTCATGCCCCAAGGTCGCGGGCAGCGGGAAGCCGGCAGTCAGCAGGTGCAGGTCCGAGCCGCAGATTCCGGTCGCGGCGACCTTGACGCGTACGCCCTCGCCCTTGGGCCGCTCGACCTCGACAAGATGCACATGTCCCTGCTCGCAGCGAACGGCCTGCATGATCTTCCCCTTAGGTGGCAAACATTGTGTTCGCCCTATCTAAGCAGGATCGTCGGCCCGGCGCCAATCATTGCTTGGGCGGATCGGGCTGTGCTTCCGGCTTGGGCTCCGGCTGTTCGGCGCCCAGGAAGAACAGGTTGCGTAAGGCACCGGGGGCGAAGACCGACAGCGGGTTGACCGAGACTTTCGGATCGCTCGCCGTGCCCGCCACGCTATAGGTGGCGCCCAGGAAGCCACCCCGGCTGCCGCCGGTGAGCGCATCGCCGATCAGCGGAATCGCCGCGACGATCTTGTTGAAGGTGTCGACCGGCACGATGGTGCCCTTGAGTGCGACCTTGTCGCTGTCCATGTCGAGATCGCCCTCGAAGCTGATGCCGAGCGCCCCGGCGGAACGGCCATTGCGGAAGCCGATCTTGCCGTTGGCATAGTCCACCTCGGCGTTCAGCCGGTCGAAATTGAGGCCCTGGCCGCGCAGCAGGTCCATGAAGCCGGTCGGCGACACGGCATTGACCAGCCGCGCGGCGATCGGCGCGTCGGTTAGGCGGAAATCGCGCAGGTCGAGCGTCGCGGTGGTAAGCCAGGGGTTGCGGCCCGGATCGGTGGTGCCGTCGAGATGGAGCGTGCCGCCCTTGACGCCGCGGGTCAGCCCCAGCCCCCACAGCGCCGCACCGGCGTCGTCCGCCGCCAGATGCAGCGCGATGATGTCGCCGGCGGGCTGGTAGCTGAGGCTGAGCGGCTTGCCGGCGACGGCCTTGAGATCGGCCCGATCGAGCCGGCCGCCGGAGAGCGTCATGGTGCCGGAGACCTGATCCAATCTGGTCTCGTTGCCCGTCAGCAGCCGGTCGAGCGCGACGGTCATTTCCAGATGCGGCGTGTGGGTCGACGGCTGGCCGTCCGACTTGGCGTTGAGCAGCGGCATGGCGTCGAACTGCGCGCCCTTCACCGCCACGGTGTAGGTCTGCGCCGCACCGGGCTTGGCATCCAGGGTCAGAGCGAAATCGTTGCGCCTGCCGGCCAGGCGGGAGACGACGGCGTGCTGCAGCGATCCGTCCGCGCCGAAATCGGCCTGGCCCAGCAGGTTCAGGCTGCCCGAGGCGATCTTCACCCTGGGCACATGCCGGATCGTGTCGCCATCGAAGATCAGCGACACCTCGGTCGTCCCGGCCTCGCCCGCCGGCTTGTGGAGGCCGAACTTGTCGGCCGCGATCTCGGCCTGGCCGATGTCGGCGGTGGCATCGAGCGTGGTCGTATGCGCCCGGTCGACCGTGACCGCGCCCTTGACCGCGATCTTGCCCTTGATCGCCACCGGATCGGGTGGGGCGAGCGCCAGGGCGGCGCGGTCGGCGTCGTCGGGCTCGGCGGTGAAGTCGATATGGCTGCGGATCTTGTCGCTCGCCAGGAACGACTCCTTCCAATCGAAGCCGATCGGCACGCCGGACATCCTGGCAGTGCCGGCGAGCGTCATGCCCGCCTTGTCGAGGGCGATCGTGACGGCGCCGGCGGTAACGTTGCGCGGGCCGACCACATTGGCCGCGGCCACCCCGTCGAGCGTGCCCTTGGTGCTGAGCTCGATCTGCTTGAACAGCAGCGACTTGATCAATGGAAAGTGGAAGCTGGTCCTGAGATCCAGCCGCCCGGACGCACTCTGCGGGTCGAGCCCAAGGTCATGGGCATAGCCGAGCGGCTTCATGTCCAGGATGGTGAGCAGAGTTTTGACCGGCCCCTGCGCGGTCAGCCCGATATCGATCTCGCGGTCATCCTGGTCCAGGCCGGTCATCGCGATCGCGCCCTTGGAGAGGGCGATATCCTCGAGCATGCCGCTGTCGATCGAGAGGTCCATCCGCGTGGTATCGAAGGTCGCATGGCCGGCGATGGCACGGATCGGCGGCAGGGCCGGGAAATAATGCACCTCCATGCCGGTATAGTCGAAGGTGCCGGCGACCATCGTCGTTTGTATCTGAGCGGGATCGGCCTGTGGGCCGGAGGCGGTGACGTGCAGCGTCCCCGTATTGATGACGCCGTCGGGAATATGGGCCGTCACCCAGTCGCGCCCGCCCACCGCCATCCCCTGCGGCCAGATCGCGTCGAAGCGGGCCAGGGGTATGTTCGCCAGCTTGGCGTTGAAATCGATGGCAACATTGGGGGCGGTGAATTCCACCGTCCCTGTGCCGTTCAGCCTGGCGTCGCCGAGATCGACCGCCATCTGGTCCAGCACCAGGCGCTGGGGCGCGGAGGTGAAATGCAGCTTGAGGTCGACCGTCTTCAGCGCCAGGGGCGTGGAGTACCAGTCCGGATAGACGAACTGCCCGTTCTCGCCGTGCAGCTCGGCCTCGCCGCTCAGCACCTCGCCACCCTTGCTCATCACCGCCTGGACCTTGCCGCCGACCGGAATGGCGAGCGCCGCCAGCGGCGACAGTGCCTGCGCCAGCGGCGCGGCCGCGGCGGCGTCGAAATTGTCGACATTGAGGGCCAGATGCAGCTTGCCCTCGGCCCGGACATAGCGCGCCTGTCCGTTGAGTCGCGCCGCGCGGTGCGGCAGGTCGAGCAGCACGCTGACATTGGCCCGCGTCTGCGCCGGACCGCGTCCCATATCGATATCGACATCCGGCGCCGACCAGCTGATGCCCAGCTTGCGATCATCGACCGTCACCTTGCCGTCGACGATATGGACCCGGCGCAGGCGGCCGAACTGGCTCTGGTCGTTCGGTTCCTCGATGAAGCGCTTCAGCACCGATCCGAAATCGGTGTCGCCGGCAGGGCCGGCATCTTCGCCCCCGGCATCGGCGACACTGGGGTGGCCGACGCGCAGCGCAAATTGATCGTCCTTGCCGCGGACGACGGTCATCTCGGGCTTTTTGAGGTCGATCTCGACCACCGAAATCCGGCCGAACACCAGGTCCTTGACCGAGATGCCCAGCGTTCCGTCCTGCAGCGCGCCGACATTCTGGCCACCCGGCCCGGTGACGCTGACGCCGTGGAAGTTCAGCCCCAGCACCGGGCGGAAGCTGTGCCATTCGATCCTGGTTTCGGCCAATTGGACCTCGAAACCGAGATGGGCATCGTTGATCGTCTGCTCGAGATAGGGGCGGATGAAGCGTGCCTCGACCGGCGCGGTCGACAGCCGCCAGATCGCGATCGCCGCCAGCACCAGCACGCCGCCGATCAGGATTCCGGCGATTTCCAGCAAAAGGCGGGCGGTCCGGTATATCATTGTCAATCTATCACCAGCCTGCACGCGCCGCGTATTCAAACTCTGCCATGATCGCGATTCGCTCCGAAACCCTACCACATACGATCGATCCACAGCCGGTCAGGCGCGGCGAGGAACAGTGGCTCGACCGTGCCAATGCCAGCGGCGACGCCGGAATCATAGGCTTTGCAACCGAATCCCTGGCCGATGCGGCGATCGGTCCATTGCTGCGTTCGGTCTTCGCCAATAGCCCGTTTCTGACCCAGGAGCTGGTCGGAAACATCGATTTCGTGCGTGACCTTGCCGAAAACAATGCCGCCCAAAACAATGCAGACGACCTGTTTGCCAGCCTGATCGCGGAAACCGCCGCCCTGCCGGTCGCGCAGATGCAGACGCCGGCGGTGATGAAGGCGCTGCGCCGCGCCAAGCGGCGGGGCTCGCTGCTGGCGGCGCTGGCCGATATCGGCGGCATCTGGCCGCTCGAGGCCGTCACCGGGGCGCTGAGCCGGATCGCCCAGGTGACGCTCGACCGGGCGGTGATGCATCTGCTGGCGACGCCGCAGTTCAAGCTGCTGCCACCGGACGGAACCGGGCTGGTCGTGCTCGGCATGGGCAAGCTTGGCGCCCATGAGCTCAATTATTCCAGCGACGTCGACCTCGTCATCTTCTACGACCACACCCGCATCCAGGGCGACAGGGACGAGATCGGCGCGGCCTTCGTCCGCCTGGCGCGCGCGCTGGTCAAGCTGATGGAGGAGCGGACCGGCGACGGCTATGTCTTCCGCACCGACTTGCGCCTGCGCCCCGACCCGGGCGCGACGCCGCTGGCGGTCTCGCTGGCCGCCGCCGAGGTCTATTACGGCAGTCTTGGCCAGAACTGGGAGCGGGCGGCGATGATCAAGGCCCGCCAGCTCGTCGGCGACGCCGCAGCCGGCGAGGCACTCTTCAAGTTTCTGCGGCCTTGGATCTGGCGGCGCAACCTCGATTTCGCCGCCATCGAGGATAACCATTCGATCAAGCGGCAGATCAACCAGCATAAGCTGAAGCCCGACAATCCCGGCCTGATGGGCCACAATATCAAGCTGGGCCGTGGCGGCATCCGTGAGATCGAGTTCTATGCCCAGACCCAGCAGCTGATCTTCGGCGGCCGCGACCCGACCCTGCGCGAGCCCGCGACCTGCGACGCGCTGAAGGCGCTCGCGGCAGCCGGCCGGATCGGCGGCGGTGCCGTCCAGGAATTGACCGAGGCCTACCGCTTCCTGCGCACCGTCGAGCACCGGCTCCAGATGATCGACGACCGCCAGACCCACACGCTGCCCGCCACCGAGGCGGGCATGGCACAGATCGCAGCCTTCATGGGCTACCCAGACCGGCGGGATTTCGTCGCGGCGCTGGAGTTCCAGCTGAACCGCGTCCATGACCGCTTCGCCAATCTGTTCGAGAGATCGCCGTCGCTGTCCGGCCCGGGCAGCCTGGTCTTCACCGGCGTGGAGGACGATCCCGACACGATCAAGACGCTGACGGGCCTCGGCTTTACCAATGCCAGCGCGGTCGCCGCCGCCATACGCGGCTGGCATCACGGGCGCTGTCGCGCCACCCGCAGCGAGCGGGCGCGCGAGATCCTGACCGGCCTCACGCCCGACCTGCTTGCCGCGCTGGCGGCGACCGCCGAGCCCGATACCGCCTTCATGCGTTTCGACGCCTTCCTGGCGGCGATCCCGGCCGGCGTCATGCTGCTGTCGCTGCTGGCGCAGAACCGGCAGCTTTTGGGCCTGGTCGGCCGGATCATGGGCATGGCGCCGGCGCTGGCCCAGCAGCTGGGCCAGAATCCCGGCCTGTTCGACGAGCTGCTGAGCGCCGACTTCTTCGCCCCGCTGCCCGATCGTTCGGTCCTGGCCGCCGACCTGGACCGGGCTTTGTCGATGGCACGCGACTATGAGGAGGGGCTGATCCGGCTGCGCCGCTGGGTGGCGGGCCGCAAGTTCCAGGCCGGCGTTCATGTTCTGGAATCGGTCAGCGACGGCGAGGCCGCAGGGCATTTCCTCGCCGCCATCGCCGTCGCCGCGCTGAAGCGCCTGCTGCCGATGGTCGAGGCCGAATTCGAAAGCAAGCACGGCCGCGTGCCCGGGGGCAGTTTCGCCATCGTCGCCTTCGGGCGGCTGGGCGGGCGGGTTATGTCGTTTTCGTCCGATCTCGACCTCGTCACGATCTATGACGCGCCGGAGGGGGCGGTGTCGGACGGGGAGCGGCAGCTGGAGGCCCCGCTCTATTATATCCGGCTGACCCAGAGGCTGATCGCCGCGATCACCGCGCCGATGGCCGAGGGGCGGCTCTATGATGTCGATCTGCGGCTGCGGCCCTCTGGCGAGGCCGGGCCGGTGGCGGTGGCGCTCAAGGCCTTCGACATCTACCAGACCGCCAACGCCTGGACCTGGGAGCATATGGCGCTGACCCGCGCCCGGCCGGTCGCGGGGCCGCAAGCGCTGACCGCCGCCATCGACGACATTATCCGCGGGACGCTCGCGACAGAGCGCGACCCGGTGAAGCTAAAGGCCGACGTCGTCGACATGCGCGCCCGCATCGCCGAGCAGCATCCGCCGCGCAACCGCTGGAACCTCAAATATGCCGATGGCGGGCTGGTCGATATCGAGTTCGCGGTTCAGTACCTGCTGCTGCGCGAGGCCCATCGCGCCCCGGACCTTCTGACGACGGAAACCGCCATAGCCATCGAGCGGCTCGCCGCCAAGGGCATCATCACCACGGTGGCCGCCCTGGACCTGCTGAGGGCGCTGAGGCTCGCCTGGCGCGTGCAGGGGCTGGTGCGGCTCACCACTCAGGATGCGTTCGATCCCGACGAAGCGCCGCTGGCGATCAAGGCGCTGCTGGCGCGCGAGGTCGCCCACGCGACCGGCAAACCGGCGGATGAGAGCGTTGACTTCGCGGAGGCCGAAACCATACTGGAT
Organism: uncultured Rhodospirillales bacterium; assembly: GCA_964574305.1. Taxonomy (GTDB): domain Bacteria; phylum Pseudomonadota; class Alphaproteobacteria; order BOG-932; family Roseiterribacteraceae; genus BOG-932. The sequence goes on from CAZNNJ010000285.1 coordinate 6,642, forward strand.
TCGATCCTTGCCGCATCGCGCCGACGCTATGAAGAGATCGTCGGCGTGCCCGCCGCCGGCAAAAGAAGCGCCGGCAAAAGAAACGAACAGAAACGAGGCTCGAAATGACCCTGGCCGCAGGCGCCGCCGCCCCCGATTTCACCCTGCCGAACGACGGCGGCGGCTCGGTGACGCTGTCTGCCCCCAAGGGCGAGCAGGTGATCCTGTATTTCTACCCCAAGGACGACACGACCGGCTGCACCTCCGAGGCCTGCAGCTTCCGCGACGCCGAGGCAAGCATCCGCGGCGCCAAGACAAAGGTGATCGGCATCTCCAATGATTCTGTCTCG
>CAZNNJ010000286.1:0-6951 GCA_964574305.1 uncultured Rhodospirillales bacterium
GGGGGGGGTGTGGGGCGGGGAGGGGCCGCTTTGGCCGAATCGCGGGCCCGTCCGATTTCGCCGAGGCCGATTTAGGTTTGGCTGGGCCATCCTTTGTAACCGGGCTCAACCTTCAGGTCAGCGGCGGCAACCAGCTCACCCGTTTCCCCCGTTTCGACGAGCGCCCGGCGCTGACGGGCGCCGATCCGACAGCGGGAGCTTGAGCATGGCGAACCGTCCATTCGCCATTGACATCGTCTTCCCGCAGACCGAGATCGGCACCGACCCGATCGAGATTCGCGATTTCGCGCAAGGGGTTGAGGCGCTCGGATTCCGGGCGCTGGTCGCCTACGACCATGTCATCGGCGCCGACCTGTCCCACCGTCCGGACTGGAATATGCCCTATCATCTCGATACGGAATTCCATGAGCCCTTGACGCTGTTCGCCTATCTGGCCGGGCAGACCAAGACGCTCGTCCTGATGACCGGTGTCGTCATCCTGCCGCAGCGCCAGACCGTGCTGTTCGCCAAGCAGGCCGCCGCCGTCGACATCTTCAGCGGCGGTCGACTGCGGCTGGGCGTCGGGATCGGCTGGAACAAGATCGAATATGACGCGCTGGGCGTGCCGTTCGATGGCCGCGGTGGCATCATCGACGAGCAGATTCCCCTGTTGCGTCGTCTATGGACGGAGCGTTCGCTATCCGACGACGGGCGGTTCCATCACATCGAAGAGGCCGGCATCTTTCCGCTGCCGGTCCAGCGGCCGATCCCGCTCTGGGTCGGCGGTTCCACCGCGCCTCCGATGAAGCGGGCGGCGCGCCTCGGCGATGGCTGGTTCCCCTATCTTCCGGCGGCGTCGGCTGCCGAGACGGTGGGCAAATTCCGTGAGGCGGTACGTGCCGAGGGGCGCGATCCTGATGGCGTGCCGATCGAGAACGTCATCTTCCTCGCCCCGTTCGGCCGGCCGCGCCGGGCGCTGGACGATGTGGCCGAGGATACCGTCGCCTGGAAAGAGGCGGGAGCCCAGGGCGTCTGCATCGATACGATGAAAATGGGACTGCGCGGCGCCGACCAGCATCTCGGCTTGGCGCGGGACCTGGCTCAGCGGCTCGATCCCCAGCGAAACTAGAAAGGACGCGTTACGCGAACGGCTCATCCTGAAGAGGCGGGAAGCCTTCGGGCATGTCGCTTGAAACTCGGCAGGGGAAGTTCGGCCTGCGGCGCTCCAGATGCGCCGCCAGCCCCTCCCTCGCATCCGCCGCCTGCCCCAGGCTCTGGATCAGCCGGCTGTCGAGCCGGTGTGCTTCCATCGGATGGTCGGCGCCCAGCATGCGCCACAGCATCTGACGGGTCAGGGCGACGGATACCGGGGCGCAATTCTCGACGAACTCCCGCGCCAGCGTGCGGGCTGCTGGCAGCAGGTCGTGCGGCTCATGAACCGATCGGACCAGGCCATAGGCCAGCGCCTCGTGCGCGTCGACCATCCGGCCCGACAGGCACCATTCCAGCGCCGTCGAAATCCCGACGATGCGCGGCAGGAACCAGGATGCAGCCGATTCCGGAACGATGCCCCGGCGTGCGAACACATAGCCGAAGCGGGCGGAGCTTGCCGCGAGGCGGATATCCGCCGAGAGCGGTATCGTCGCGCCGGCGCCGACTGCGGCGCCATTGATCGCCGCGATCACCGGCTTGAGGCTCCGGAACAGGCGCAGCGCGACACGGCCGCCGCCATCGCGATAGATGCCGTTGACGAGGGCGTCGCCTCGTACCGCGTCGCTGCGCTCCCGGTAATCGAACGCCGACGCGCCGGCGGAGATATCGGCTCCGGCACAAAAGGCGCGGCCGGACCCGCTGAGGATCACTGCCCGGACGGCGTCGTCGGCATCGGTCCTGTCGATCGCCTCGATCAGCTCATGCATCATCCGGGGATTGATTGCATTCAGCTTGTCCGGGCGATCGAGCAGGATCGTCGCGATGCCGTCTTCAAGGTCGTAGCGGATGGTTTGGAATTGGCTCACGCAGGCAGCTCGATGTGGGGTGGGAAACGATACCGTCGGCGCATATTGCGGGACGTTTTGGGCAAAACAGCCCGATTCGCCCGCTTATTGCCGATGCAGGCAACAGGCTCAGCCAAAGCGGACAAGCGCAATGCGCCCCGCCGGCTGAACTCCGTCCGCGAGACCGTCTATCATCGTTGCATATGGGCGGCCGCGGCCGACAGGGCTTCAAGGAGACAAGCATGACTGCCATCGCACCCAAGAACAGCTGGCGGCGGCAAACGCCGGCGGACGCCTCGTGGGCGGATCGCATCGCGCCCGGGAGTTCCGGAAAATGGTTCGTCGTTTCCTGCGACAACCACGCGAACGAGCCGCTCGATTTCCTGTCGTCGCGTGTCGACAAGAAATATGCCGATCGCCTGCCGCATATCAGGACCGACGCGGATGGCACCCAGTGGCTGATCAGCGACGGCTGGGCGCCACAGCCGGTAAGGATCGCGAGCAGCCGCAGGGACCTGTTGCCGACCCCCGAAGCCTTCGAATCGTTCGAGGTGATGGCCGCGTACAGCGACCGCATGGAGGACGAGGATGTCCTGCGCCAGGCGGCGGGCCGCAATGTCGAGCAGAGGATCGTCGACCGCGAAAGCCAGGGTATCGACGCCGAGCTCATTTTCCCGCAGAAGGGCACACTCTGCTTCGCGACGCCGGACACCAACCTCTCGCTCGCCATGTGCACCGCCTGGAACCGCTGGGCGCACGAGTATTTCGCCGACGATTTCGACCGGTCGCTGCCGATGGCGATGATCGTGCCGGCGGAGTTGGACGACGCGATCAGGGAGGTCCAGTGGGCCGCGCAGAACGGATTCCACGGCGTCCTGCTCCCCAACCGGCCGATCTTTCATCGCAAGTCGGAGGCGCGCAATCCGCTCGAGTACAACGATAAGGGCTTCGAGCCGCTCTGGGCGGCGATCGAGGAGAGCGGCCTGCCGATCACCTTCCATGTTTCCACCGGCCAGGACCCGCGCGCGGTCGGCGGCAAGGGCGCCGCGATCACGCAATATATCTGCCATTCGATGGAAACGACGATCGAGCCGCTGGTCCAGCTGATCTCGTCGGGCGTCTTCGAACGCCACCCCAAGCTCATCGCCGGCACGGTCGAAAGCGGCGTCGGCTGGGTGCCGTGGTGCATCCAGCAGATGGATCATTCCTACCGCGCCCATCACATGTGGGTTCGGCCGGTGATCCCGGAACTGCCGAGCTTCTATTATCGCCGCAACTGCTTCGCGACCTTTATCGAGGAGCCGGAATGTCTTCAGATGGCGGTCCAGCTCGGGCTCGAGGATAATCTCCTCTGGTCCAGCGATTATCCGCATCATGAGGGATCGTATCCGCATTGCGGCGCCAGCATCCGCCGGCAGATGGACTCGCTGACCGGCGTCCAGCGGCAGAAGATCCTCGGCCTGAACGCGGCGCGTATCTTTTCGATCAAGCCGCGGGCCGCCGCTTGATGGTCCTGACAACGGGAACGATGAGCATGCCCCAAGGTCGAACAATCGCGCCGTCCTCGGTCGATACGGCGGAAACGCGGGTGATCGCCGATCTGCTGGGCGGCCGGTTCAGCTGCCGGGGCTATCGCCCCGATCCGGTTCCCCATGAGGTCATCGAGCGGCTGCTGGCGCTGTCTCAGCTCACCGCCTCATGGTGCAATTCCCAGCCATGGCAAATGATCGTGACCGAAGGGCAGGGGACCGAGCGGTTCCGCCAGGCCCTTTTCGACCATGCGTCGCGTGTCGGGCTGGAAGCAGAGGCGCACAGCGATTTTCCCTATCCCGCGCGCTATGCCGGCATCTACAAGGACCGCCGGCGGGAGTGCGGCTGGCAGCTCTACGAATGCGTCGGGGTCAACCTCGGCGACCGCGAGGCGTCGGGGCGGCAGGCGCTGGAAAATTTCCGCTTCTTCGGCGCGCCGCATGTGGCGATCGTCACGTCTGAGGATGACCTGGGCGTTTATGGCGCGATCGATTGCGGCGCCTATGTCGGCAATTTCCTGCTGATCGCCGAAAGCCTGGGCATTTCTGCAATCCCCCAGGCGGCGCTGGCGCATTATTCGCCCTTCGTCCGGCAATATTTCGGCATTCCCGAGAACCGGCGGATCGTGTGCGGAATATCCTTCGGTTATGCCGATCCCGATCACCCGGCCAATCAGTTCCGCACCAAGAGGGCGCCGCTCGATGAAGTCGTGACCTGGGTTACCGACTAGCCGCTCATCTCCAGTCTCGTCAGGCAGCATCCAGCGACACGTTGCCGGGTCGTCTGAGCGCTACAATCACTCGCAGATACAATTGCTTAAGGCGAGTGTGGGACTATGGGACGGCTCACTGGAAAAGTCGCAATCATTACGGGCGGCGCGCGCGGACAAGGCGAGGCGACCGCCCGGCTGTTCGCGTCCGAGGGCGCTTCGATCTTCGTCGCGGACATCCTCGAAGAGGCCGGGCAGGCGCTCGTCACAGCGATTGGTTCTACGGCAAGTTTCTTCAAGCTCGACGTTTCCAACGCGGATCAGTGGACCGATCTCGTCGGTACGGTGCTAAGCCGGCAAGGCCGGATCGACGTCCTGGTCAACAACGCGGCCGTGACCGCCTATGGCCGCCTCGCAGAGACCACGAAGGCCACGTTCGAGCGCCTTCTGTCGGTCAATCTGCTCGGCTGCTTCCTGGGCATGAAGGCGGTGATGCCGGCGATGATGGAGGCCCGCCGTGGGTCGATCATCAACATCTCCTCCGTCAACGGGCTGCGCGGCACCGTCGGCATGGGGGCTTACGATGCCAGCAAATGGGGTGTACGCGGCATGAGCAAGTCGGCCGCCCTGGAGCTGGCGTCCCATGGCGTCCGGGTGAACTCGATCCATCCCGGCGCGATCGACACGCCGATGCTGAACCCGACCGGCGCGCTCGAATCGGCTTCCATGGCGAAGCAGTACGGGATTCCGTTCGGCCGCGTCGGCAGGCCTGAGGAAGTGGCGCGGGCCAGCCTGTTCCTGGCCAGCGACGAGGCATCCTACATCAGCGGCGCCGAGCTTGCCGTGGACGGCGCCTGGACGGCCGGATTGCAGACCAACTCCCAAGAGCTCGATCACTGCTGAGGAAGGGCATCTGTCATGACGTACTACATTCGCACGGTCGTAACCCTCAAGATGGGAGGGCTGCCGGCCTATAGCGCGATGATGTCAGAGCTTGCCCCCTTCATGGCGCGGCATGGCTGGGTATTGCAGACCGCGCTCCAGCCCATGGTCGGCGATCTGACAGAAGTCATCCACATATGGGAAGTCGAGGCCTTCGCCGACATCGCCAGGGGGATGGAGGCCTGCGGGTCCGATCCCGAAGCCCATGCGATCCTCGCGCCGATGCCCGACCTAGTCCATACCGAAGTGGTCCAGGTCATGACCAAGACGAGCTATTCGCCGTAGGCGATCCGGTCCCTTCCGGGAGCGTCAAATCCGGTAACACCACCGGATAAGGCGTTCCTTTGGCCCCGGGGCGGCGCGTGTTAACCGTTATCGAGCCTACGCATTCTCACGAGGTGTGACGTGACCCTGGCCAAGGAAATAGTCGTAAACGAAGAGAACAGGTGGCGCCTGGACTCACCCGGCGCGACCGGCTGGAAGCGCGGCGTGCGGCCGGGGCCGAACAAGTACTTCATGATCTCCTGCGACACGCACCTGATGCCGCCTGTGACCCTGTTCCGGGATCGGCTCGACAAGAAGTGGCATGAGCAGCTGCCGCGCGTCGAAACGCGCGACGGCGAGAGATACATCGTGATGCCGGGCGCGCGGCCGGAGCGGTTGATCGATTTTCCGTTCCAGGGCGAGGATCTGGTCCGGTCGAAGGCCGGCGGCGACACGATGTCGGTCAATTCCGACGGCGAGACGATGGGGCTGCAACGGATCGCCGACCAGGCGATGGATGGCGTCGACGGCGAGGTCATCTTCCCGAACGGGCCCGCGCTCATGATGTGGGCATCTGGCGACAACGCATTCGTGGCCGCGCAATGCCGTGTCTGGAACGACTGGGCCTGGGAGGTCTGCGGCCCCTATAAGGACAAGTGCAATCCGGCCGCGGCGCTGCCGACCGCGGACATCGAAGAGTCCATCCGGGAAGTCGAACGGGTTGCCGCGATGGGCTATCGGGTCCTTACCTTGCCCTGCAAGCCGATCTGGGGCGCGCACGACGTCTCCCATATCAACTACAACCTGCCGATCTACGATCCGCTCTGGGCGGCGATCCAGGGTCACGACCTCGCCATCACCTATCATGTCTCGACCGGCAAGGACCCGCGTGCGGCGCGCGGCAATGGCGGCGCCATCATCAACTATGTCGTCCATTCGCTGGCGCCGACCATCGAGCCGATCGTCGGGATGTGCTCGTCGGGCGTCTTCGAGCGGTTTCCGAAGCTGCGCGCGGCCACGATCGAGGCGAATGCCGGCTGGGTTCCGTGGATGCTGGAGGCGATGGATGAGGCCTATCTGAAGCACCATTTCTGGGTCCGGCCGAAGATGCGGCAGCTGCCGAGCGAGTATTTCAAAAGCAACTGCTTCGCCTCCTTCGGCGAGGATCGCGCCGCCGTCGCGCTGGTGGAGAAGTTCGGCCTTCAGGACAATTTCATGTGGGCGAACGACTATCCGCACCACGAAGGCCTGTGGCCGCATTCCGCCGAAGCGATCGAACGGACGCTGGGCAATAATCTGCGCGAGGAAACAAGGGCGAAGCTGCTGGGGCTGAACGCGGCGCGCGCCTTCCGCTTCGATATCCCGAATGCCTATCAGGACTGAAGGCTGGCCTCAGTCGGCGGCCATCAGCTCGATCAGGTTGCCGTCCGGGTCCCTTAAATAAACCGACTTGGACGGACGCCCGTCCTTCGTGCGCCGCGGCGCCGGCCCTTCCACGATCGGCACGTTTTTGGCCCCCGGATTCCGGGC
>CAZNNJ010000287.1:0-6946 GCA_964574305.1 uncultured Rhodospirillales bacterium
GGGCCCGCCGCGCGCCGGCCCTGGCAGTGATGTCGGATATTCCGGAAAACACGGGATTTGATTGGTGCCGTAGTCGAACGCGATCTGTATCTGCTTCTGGCCGGGTGTGACCGCCCCGCTGCCGGTCGTAATCGGCAGTATCCCCAAATAATCGTGCGCGGCTTTATAGAAAACCCACCCGAATTGTGCCAGCGCGTTGGTCGCCGGTATCTGCAGCACATCGCCGGGGCGTGCGCCTTGAATGTAGAGCGATCGGGCGGTCTGAAGCGCGATGAGCTCCCATTCGCGCACCCCCAGCAGCGACGGACGCGGCTTGCCTGTCGTACCGCTGCTGGTCTGAACTTTGAGCGGATTCGATCGCAACTCCTGGGCAACGTTCACGCCGCTGATCGTTCCGAACGGGGGAGTCTGCACCTGGTCGTCCTTAATGTCGTCGGTCGTAAATGTCGGGAGTTTGCCGAGATCGCCGAGAGAACGGATGTCGCTGGGTGTAAGGCCTGCGGCTGTCCAGCGGTTCCGATAGAAAGTATTTGTCCAGGCCAGATCCAGTAGTTTGGAGAAACGCGCCTCTTGCAGGGCGCGGACCTGATCGAACGACCAGGTGAATATAGTATCGGCGAAAATATCCGGAGCAGCAAACTCTTGCTCGAATTCAGCCCAGTCGAGTGCATGGCGATAGAGTGGCAGGGACGACTTCAACTCTGCTTCCTTTCGGGCCGCTATAAAGATTTCCCTCTCGCGGCGTCCACGTAGAGAGGGTCAGCCGAAACATACTTGCAAAGCTGCACGTCCGCGTCAATTAGATGATTGATGGCTCATTGCTCAATAGGTATGAGAGAGAAATTAGAAAGTGACATGATTATGTGGCGGGCAGCTCCGCTCGATCGAGCTTGAAAGGGATTACTAATGGAAACGCGGTACATGCCGATTATCGCAGGTCGAAGGATCGAGACGGGCGCATGGCTGGATGTCGCCGACCCCGCAACGGGACAGCCGTTCGCCAGGGTTGGCCGTTGCGGCGCTTCCGAGGTCGATTGGGCCGTGGCGTCAGCGCGGGAAGCTTCGGAAGCGGGGTGGCGCCTCTCGGAACAGGCCGAGCGCGCAACGCTCCTGCGGGCGCTCTCGGAGGCGATGCTCCGGTCGCTCGATGAACTCGCGCGGATAGAAAGTCAGGATACAGGCAAGCCGCTGTCCCAGGCGATCGCCGATGTGCGCGTGGCGGCGCGGTATTTCTCGTTCTATGCGAGCGTCGTCGAGACGCTGCGCGGCGAGACGATCCCGGTTCGCGCCAGCGCCTTCGCCTATTCGGTGCGCGAGCCGTTCGGCGTCACGGCGCACATAACGCCTTGGAACTACCCTATTCAAATCGCCTCGCGCACGCTTGCGCCGTCGTTGGCGGCCGGCAATTGCTGTGTCCTCAAGCCTGCCGAAGAGGCGCCTCTCACCGCGATCCGGCTGGCCGAACTGGCGCTCGAGGTGGGATTCCCGCCCGGCGTGCTCAATGTCGTTCCCGGCATCGGAGCGGAGGCCGGCGCGGCGCTGAGCGCTCATCCCGGAATAGACCATCTCGCCTTTACCGGGTCGCGTCCCGTCGGAACCGCCGTTGCCCGCGAGGCTGCCGTGAACATCGTGCCCGTTACATTGGAGCTTGGGGGAAAGTCGCCGAACATCGTGTTTCCCGATGCCGACCTCGAGGTGGCGGTGCCGGCGATCGTCGGCGCCATTATTCAGAACGCCGGCCAGACCTGTTCGGCGGGATCGCGCCTCCTCGTGCATGAGAGTCTGTACGGCCGGCTGATCGATCGCGTCGCCGAGGCCTTCGGCCGGCTCACGCTCGGGCGAGGGCTCGACGATCCCGCGGTCGGGCCGCTGATTTCGGCGAAACAATGTCGTCGGGTCGCTTCCATGGTCGATGCCGCGCGCGCAGGAACGAGGCTGGTCACAGGTGGCGGCTTTCCGCAGAACCCCGACCTGGCCGGAGGGTTCTTCTTCCAGCCCACGCTCCTCGCAGAGGTGCCGCCCGAGGACCCGATCTGGAACGAAGAGGTTTTCGGCCCGGTGCTTGCGGCGGCCCCGTTCAGGGATGAGGCGGATGCCATTCGCCTCGCCAACAATACCGACTATGGAATGATCTCCGCCGTGTGGACCCAGGATATCTCGCGCGCGCACCGGTTGGTCCCGAGGCTCCACTCCGCCCAGGTCTACGTGAACAGCTACGGGGCAGGTGGCGGGGTCGAGTTGCCGTTCGGCGGCTACAAGCGATCCGGCTATGGGCGGGAAAAGGGTGTCGAGGGGCTGATCGAATACAGCCAGCTCAAGACCGTCCTTATCAACCACACGACGGGAGCGGCGCGCTAGCCGACTCCCGTTCGAACTTACGGCGGTTTTATAGAAAGGCTCAATAAATCGCCTGCAAAAAGCTATTTGCCCATGCACACAGAAATATGAACGATGAGACGGTGCTCAGAGAGGATAAGCCGTGTTTCAACTTGCCGAACAATCGCGTTTTCGTCTGCAGCGCTCGGAATTGGCTGTGCCGGCAACGTCCGAGCGTTTCTTTGAAAAGGCGGCCAAGGGGGCTGCGGACTCGATCTTCCTCGATCTCGAGGACGCGGTGGCTCCCGATCGCCGCGAGGCAGCCCGGGCCAACGCCGTGGCGGCCCTGAACGAGATCGATTGGGGCGCCAAGACCGTATCCGTGCGGGTCAACGGTCTGAGCACGCGCTGGGCGATCGCGGACATCATCGCGGTCGCTCGTTGCCCACGTCTGGACATGATCCTCCTGCCGAAGGTGGAAACGCCGGATGATGTCGTATTCGTGGACCGGCTGCTGACGGGGCTCGAGCGTGAAGTTCCGCGGGAACGCCCGCTGGGCATCGAAATCCTCATCGAAACGACCAAGGGCTTGGCGCATGTCGAGGCGATCGCAGCCTCGTCCCGCCGGCTGGAAGGCATGATCTTCGGCGTCGGCGATTATTCCATCGAACTCGAGAACTTCGACATCGTTTTCGGTGCGGCCAATCCCGATTACGCGGTCATGGCGCGAGAGGCGGGCATGGCGCCCGAACGGCATTGGAACGACCAGTGGCACTTCGCCCTCTGCCGGATCGCGAACGCGTGCCGGGCTTATGGATTACGGCCGATCGACGGACCATTCGCCAATTTCGGCGACCCCGACGGATATCGCGAAAGCGCCGTTCGCGCGCGAGCCCTCGGCTTCGAGGGAAAATGGGCGATCCATCCGACACAGGTTGACATCGCCAACGACTTATTCACGCCCGGCCTCCAGCAGATTGCATGGGCACGCGAGATCCAGGCGCGTATGGCGGTAGCTGCAGGGGAGGGCAAGGGCGCGATCGGCCTCGGCGGCGTGCTGATCGATCGGGCGCATGTGCTCTTGTCGCAGAAGATCCTGCGGCGTGCACAGCTCGCGGGTATGGACCAGGCGTGATGTCCGGGCCGCTCGCCGACATCCGCGTTCTCGATATCGCGACCTTCGTGGCCGCGCCTTTTTGCGGCACCATGATGGCCGAGTTCGGCGCCGAGGTGATCAAGATCGAGCAGCCCGGAGCGGGGGACTCGCTCAGGCGCTTCGGCACGATGACCGAGGCGGGCGATACGCTCGTCTGGCTGAGCGAGGCGCGGAACAAGAAATCCGTGACGCTCGACCTGCGCACACCGGAAGGCGCCGATCTGTTTCGCCGTCTGGTTGCCCAGTCGCAGGTGGTCCTCGAGAATTTTCGGCCCGGAACGCTTGAGAAATGGGGGCTTGGATATCAGGCGTTGGCCGAGATCAATCCTAAGTTGGTCATGTTGCGCGTCAGCGCCTACGGCCAGACCGGCCCCCTGCGAAACAAGCCGGGATTTGCCCGCATCGCGCATGCGTTCAGCGGGCTCGCCTATCTCTCGGGGGAGCCCGGGCGACCGCCTGTCGTGCCAGGATCGACGTCGCTTGCCGACTACATGTCGGGCCTGTTCGGTGCCGTGGGAGTCCTCATAGCGCTGCGCCACGCCGAGCGAACCGGACAGGGCCAGTATGTGGACATCGGCCTCTACGAATCGATTTTCAGGGTCCTCGACGAATTGGCGCCAGCCTATGCGCGAAGCGGCTTTCAGCGCGAGCGCATGGGACCCGACACGGTCAATATCGTGCCCCACAGCCACTACGAGACCGCGGACGGCGCATGGGTCGCGCTCGCGTGCTCGAATGACCGCATGTGGGAGAGGCTGTGCGCGGCGATGGCGCGCCCGGACCTCGCGTCGGATCCTCGCTACGCGACGCTCAAGGCGCGGGATACCCACCGAAGCGAAGTCAATGCCATCGTCGCATCTTGGGTCGGCGGCCTGGACGCCGCCGAGGTCATCTCAGCCTGCGAAGCGCACGACGCGCCGGTAGCAAAGCTGCTCAGCATTGCCGACATCTTCGACGACCCCCAATACGCCGCGCGCGAGAATCTGCGAACGATCTTCGATCCGCGCGTCGGGGAACTGGTTCTGCCCGGCCCGTTGCCGCGCATGTCGCGGACCCCGCCCGAACTGCGAACCGCCGGCCCCGGGCTCGGCAGCGCGAACGACGAGGTTTTGGGCGGCCTTCTCGGGCTCGATCCCGACGCCCTGGCCGGGCTGAAGCGACGCGGTGTGATCTGAGAGACTTTCGAGAAGTAGGAGCCGGATAATGCATTCCGATCGCCACATGACCCTTGTCGCCTTCCTCCAGGCGCAGAATTGCTCGAATTTTCCTGCGTCGTGGCGGCACCCTGCCGCCGCGAGCGACTTTCTTGCCCCGGAATATTATCAGCGCATCGGGCGGACGCTCGAAGACGGAAAGTTTCATCTGGCCTTCTTCGACGACCGGCTGGCCATTCCCGACGTCTATGGCGACGATTTCAGGCCCACGTTGGGCGAGGGTATCCGGGCCGTGAAGCTCGACCCGATGCTCTGCGCGCTCACGCTGGGAAACGCGACGACGCGGCTGGGCGTCGGGGTCACCTATTCAACGACGTACTATGAACCCTTCCATGTCGCGCGGACGTTCTCGACGCTCGATCACCTGACCAAGGGGCGGGCGGCCTGGAACGTGGTGACCTCTCTCAACAGTTCCGAGGCGGTGAATTTCGGCCGCGATCTCGTTCTGGAGCATGATCTTCGCTATGACCGCGCCGAGGAATTCCTCGAAGTTGTATGCGGCCACTGGAGAAGCTGGCGCGACGATGCGCTGATCGTCGACAAGGCGGCCGGAGCCTTCGCCGATCCCAACAAGGTTGGGCGCCTCGACCATAGCGGCCAATGGTTCAAGTCGCGTGGTCCGTTCACTGTGCCGCGCTCGCCCCAAGGCGAACCGGTTCTCATTCAGGCTGGGCAGAGCGGCCGTGGGCGCTCGTTCGCGGCCAAATGGGGGGACTTGGTCTTTGTCATCTATCCCAATCTCAAAGTCGGCAAAGCGGCTTACGCCGAATTCAAGAACGTGATTGAAGGCATGGGACGCGCGCGGGAATCGGTTCGGGTGGCGCCGGCCATCTACACCGTGGTCGGCGAAACGCAGGCTCAGGCCGAGGATAAGCGCGCTCTCATCGACAAGCTGGTCAAGCCGATCGACGGCCTTGTGCTGTTGTCGGAGGTGCTCAATTTCGATTTCGCGAAAAAGGGATACGATGAGCCCTTCAGCTCAGAGGAAATGGACGGGATTTCCGGAATACAAGCGTTTCGCGATCGCGTGGTTTCGCTGAGCGGACGCCCGAACCCCACGCCCCGCGATTTCGTGGAGTTTACCCGCCGGGGCACCCTCGATGAGTTTCCGGTCTTCATGGGATCGCCCACGCAGGTCGCCGACCAGATGGAGGAGTGGTTCGGAACGGCATGCGACGGCTTCGTTCTCGCGGCGAGTCATGCCCCCGGCGCCTACGACGATTTCGTCCGCCTTGTCGTTCCCGAACTTCAAAGGCGCGGACTTGCACAGACCGACTATCGCGGCGCGACATTGAGGGACAATCTCGGCTTGGCGCGCCCCGCGTTCTGAGCCGCGGCTCACCATCCTTCCGCGATATGGTCGAGACGGGTATTAGGGGATATGAGCACCCGCAACCAGACCGGCACGAATCTGAAGCAGCTTTGGGCGTTCGATGCGGTCGCGAGGAACCGCTCCTTCAGCCGCGCCGCGGTCGAGCTGGGTCGGTCGCAAGCGACGCTCAGCCTTCAGATCCGGGAACTCGAGCTCCGGCTCGACGTCCAGTTGCTCGAACGCACGACGCGACAAGTGTCGTTGACTGCGGCGGGACAGGCCCTGGCTTCGGCTCTCGAGCGGGGGTTTCAGAGCATTTCAAATGGCGTGGACCTGATGCGCGGCTTCCGGGACGACCGTCAGAGCCGTGTGGTCGTCGCCTGCGTGCCGTCGCTGTCCGGCGTGCGGCTGCCCGCGATCCTGGCGCTATATCGGGCACGTGACAGGGCAACGCGCATCGATGTCGCTGAGCTCACATCGCTGGAAATCGTCGAGGCCGTAAGTCAGGGCCAGGTCGATTTCGGTGTCGGCCCCTGTCTGGAGCCGCCGCCGCCCGAAATCGGCTTCACGGCATGCGGGGAAGAGCCTTTGCGTGTCCTCCTGCCTGTCCGGCTGGCCGCCGGCTGGCGGGATGCTGTGCCCTTCAAGGAGCTGATGGCGTTGCCGCTCATCACCCTTTCAGGTTCCGTTCTGCTTCAAAGGCACTTGGAGGAGGTCGCCAAGACCGTGGGCGTGCGGCTGAGCTCGCAAACGGAAGTACGGCACGTGCAGACAGCGGTGGGGATGGCGCGGGCGGGAATTGGCGGCGCGATCGTACCGGCCCTGTCGATTTCCGGACCCCCCGGCGAGGCCCGGTCGGGCGAAGTGGAGGGGGTGGACTCCAGGTTCGTGGTTACCGCGACGTTTCGCGACATGCTGGAGCGCGGCGAGTTTCTCGAGCATGCCCGC
>CAZNNJ010000288.1:0-3014 GCA_964574305.1 uncultured Rhodospirillales bacterium
ATTGATAGTTGTTTCGCAAGAAACTCCGCACCAGTCCTTAGGCAATGAATCCCGTTCGTCGAACTCCAAATAGGCGTTACCGCTGAATTCGCCTATCACTGGTTTGTTCGATCTCACATTGATCAAACCCGACGAAGCGTTGCGGCCAAATAGCAGACCTTGCGGACCTTCGAGGACCTCGACTTGGGCGACATCGTCGATGAGCCCGAACGACATATATCCAGGTACTCCAAGCGAGACATCGTCAAGCGCGACGCCCACGCTCTGGTCCAAGAGCGAGCTTAACGCGAGGGTACCCACGCCGCGCACGGCGAAGTAACCTGATTGCCCGAGGGTCAGGCTCGGAAAGGCAACCGTGAGCTGGTGGACCGTATTGAGCTGCCTCGACTGCAACTGATCACCGCTCAAAGCGGTTACGCTGACAGGCACGCGCTGCAGAGACTGTTCCCTGCGCTGAGCGGTGACCACGATTTCCTGGAGCTCGTCGCCCGAGGCGCCTTCCGACGGCTGCGCATTGGTTGCTCCAATCACCTGTTGAGCGGCTGCCGGCGCGACGAAGTAAAGTGCAAAAAGCGCGCCCGCGATTGCGCTCGATCCAAGTAAGCGCGGCACCAGTCTCGATAGTCCCATTTCCCTGTCAACTCCCTGAACCATTTTGTTAATCAATCCTCGGCGCCTTGACGTCGTCGTGCGCTGGACAGCACCAACGAATGGTGCACTGGTCGAAGTTGTGGACAAATCACAACTGCTTGCGCAGAAACAAATACTAAGTTTGGATGCCCGCCATCAGGCGCGTTGATGCATTCCGTGGCGAGCGATGGGCGGCTCTCTTTCTGCCCCTTTTCCCCGATTTTCCCCGAAGGTCGGCGCAACACTCGTTTCCCTGGAGGTGGAGTTTGGCCTGCTCGACCGACGGCAGCGACCGATGCCGTTCGCCTTTTCCGTGCACTATGGTGCGGCGAAGGCAACGCTCGAGCTAGGCCGTCGCAAGATGCTTCGCGCCCAAGTGCCCATTTGAACCTTGCGGACACCACGCCCCACCGCCCCGCTTCAGTTGGCGGGGCATCGTCTCGCGCTTACATCCACCGCGCAGTCGGATCGATATAAATAATCGTGATGTCGCGGATGCAAAGAAACAATTTGTCAACAAGCCGGGTCGTCTCTACTAGCGAGTTTAGGGCCAACGCCCGTTGGTCGTTGGACTACGATTAGGTGCGCAAAGCGCGCAGATCATATGTGTGTATCTGGGAGGAGCGAAGGACAGCCCATGAGCGCAGCGGCCGAGACCTTGGCGCCCGTGCGGCGGTTTGTGACGCCCCTGCCGGATGAGACGGTCGAGCAGATCGCCGCGCGTGCGCTCCCGGATATGCCGACGCACGCAGCGGTGGACCGGATCAAGAGTTGGAACATGCACATCTATGTGATGCGTCGGCCGCCTGGCCTGATCACCGGCTCAGACATCGTCTTCATTGAACCGCCGCAAGGGTAAGCGGCGGATGAACACGACTGTTCGACCGCAAACTGAAATCGAAACCGTCATCGTCGATGCCGCGGTCAGCGTCGGCCACGACGGAGCTGCCGAACTTACAGTTATGCTGCGCTATGAGAACGGCGTGACGGCCCCAGTGATTGTCGATTCCCGCGTGGGCTTCATGTTGATGCGCAGCTGCGGCGCGACCTGCTTAGCGGACATGAAGGGTCAGTCCTGGCGCCATTTCATCGAAGGACTGGATTGATGTTCGACATCGTGATCAAGAACGGCCTAGTCGTCGACGGCACCGGCGGCAAAGGTTATGTGGCCGACGTTGCAATCAAGGATGGATGGATCGTTGAAATCGGCCAGATCGAAAGCGCGGCGAAGCAGACCATCGACGCCCGAAGCAGGGTGGTCGCGCCAGGTTTCATCGACCCGCATACCCATTTCGACGCGCAGATCCTGTGGGATGGCGCCGCGCGCCCATCGATCGAGCATGGCGTGACCTCGATCGTGTCCGGCAACTGCTCGCTGTCACTGGCGCCGCTACGCGCATCGGACCGGCCGGCATTAGTCGGCATGTTCCAGCAGATCGAGGAGATGCCGCCCGAGGCCTTCACCATCGCCTTCGAATGGAAGTGGGAGGACTTCGCCGGCTATCGCGCCGCGATCGAGCCGAAGCTGCAGATCAATGTCGCTCCGCTGGTCGGCCATACCGCCATCCGCCAGTGGGTGATGGGCGAAGCGGCCAATGTGCGCGCCGCCGAGCCGCATGAGGTCGCGGCCATGCAGGACATGCTGCGCGAATGCTTGGATGCCGGCTCCATTGGCTTGTCCACCAGCTATATCGACGTCGATCTCAACGGCCGCCCCGTGCCGAGCCGCTTCGCCCAGTTCTCGGAACTCGACGCACTCGCCGCCGTGCTGGGCGAATCCGGCCGCATGCTGCAAGTCGTGCCGGAGTTCTACGATGGCGAGTTGGTCATCGCTCGCATCGACCAACTCGCCGAACTGTCGATCAAGTACAATATCCCGACCACCTTCTCGCCGGTCTTCGATAGTCCGCTGACGCCGAACGACGTCGATCGCCAGATCACCCGGGTGGAGGAGCAGACCGCGCGCGGAGCCCGCGTTCATCCCCAGATGCAGACACGGCCGATAGATCTCTCCTTCTCGCTGCTTCGTCCCAGCCTGTTTTTCGCCGCCCTGCCGCTATGGTATCGCGTCCTGCGCCAGCCGTTGGAGGCGCGCCTGGCGTCACTTCGCGACCCGGACACGATCGGGAAGCTGATCGCGGAGGCAAACCGCAAAGACGGCCGGGACATCCTGGGCATACCCACCACCACGGACGTGTTCGCTGGCCTGCGGGTTCGCGGCGGCGATGCGGCCCCACCCGAGCTGATCGGCCGCACCTTAACGTCGATTGCCGCCGAGCGAGGCGAAAGCTCGGCTGAGACGCTGCTTTCTTTGTCGCTGGAAAACGGATTGGACGTCGCCTTCATCGGCGCCAACCGGAGCCACAGCGATACGAGCCGCATCG
>CAZNNJ010000288.1:3024-6943 GCA_964574305.1 uncultured Rhodospirillales bacterium
GGAGTCCCCTTTCAACAGCCCAAACAGGGCCAAAGGGATAACGGCCCGCATCGGCCCGTTCCTGGCTCACCCACCGATGCATATCGGCGCTAGCGACGGCGGCGCACATAACGCATCCTTCTCTACCTACGGCGACACCGGCTATCTGTTCAGCGAGTTCGTCCGCAAGTCGGGTGTGCTCACACTGGAGGAGGCGGTCCGTAAGATCACCGCCGACGCCGCCGACATTTGGGGGCTTAATGATCGCGGTCGACTGGCGCCGGGCCTCGCAGCCGACGTCGTGGTGTTCGACGCCGACACCATAGCGCGCGGCGATGAGCGCCCAGCGTTCGACATGCCGGGCGGGGGCATGCGCTACGTCCGGGACGGCATCGGCATCGACACGGTGCTGGTCAACGGCCAAGTGGCCTACTCCGCCGGCAAATACACCGACGCCACGGCAGGTCTGATCATTGGTTAGGTGATGTCGCCCGCATCATAGGGAGCAGCGCGTCCGCTCTCATTTTACGAGGGGAGACGAGCGACATGGCTGAGAATATGGCAGTGATCAACGGGCCGCGGCACGCAACGGCGTCGGCGAAACGCATTTCGCCGCGGGGCCCGTTGGAAATCTTCACGAACACCAAGATCAACCCGGTTATGCCACCAGAGCCTGTGAGTGAAGAACAGGCGGCCGAATACTTCGAGCATAGCTCGCTTCCGGAAAAGCACGGCGAAGGGCCGGCGCGCCAAGCGCTAGCCAGCATGCTCGAGATGAACCGAAAGATCGATGGGCCTGCCTGCCATAGCCCTGCCTTCATGCCTTCATCGCGCTCTCGTCACAGCCTCATGATGCGGGCGGCATTGCCGCCGGCGATCGCCGCGGCCTGGTCGGATGGAAGATTGAGCTCGTCGAGCAGCGCGAATCCATCAGCTGAATCGAGACCAGCGTAATTGTCGCCCACGACCACGTTGTCCGCGCCCATCCAGTCGACTAGGAACTTTCGCGCAGAGGTCTCGTGGATGAGGTTGTCGAAGTAGATTCGCGAAAGATACTCCCGCAGCGGCTTCTTCGCCCTTGTTTCGGGGTTGAGCTGCGAAAAGGCCTCGATCCGGCCAAACTGGTAGGGAAGGAATCCACCTCCATGCGAGATGCACACATTGAGGTTTGGAACTTCATCGAGCGCACCGCTGAGGATCAGGTTCGCCGCGGCCATCGAGGATTGGTACGGGAACTCAAGCATCGGGCCGCCGAACCGCGTTTTGGGAGCACCCACGAGTTCGAACGGATACGGATGGACAAAGAGCGGCAGGCCGGCGTCAGCTATCTTGGCGTAAAGGGGCCAGAGATCCTCATCGTACAACTCTCGACCGGCGATGCTATGCGCGCCCACAGTTATCGCGCGCGCCCCCAAACCGATGACGCGATCGAGCTCGCGCGCGGAGGCCTCGAGGTCTTGCAGCGGCAGCATCGCCATGAAGAATAGACGATTGGGATCCGCCTCGCAATATTCGGCCAACGTATCGTTTGTAGTTTGGTGAAAGTCTATCGCTAGATCCGCGGGGATATTGTAGAAATACATTTGAGCGTTGTTCGAAACGACCAGGACGTCGATCCCCTTCTGATCCATCTCCCCGAGACGTACGTGCGGATCGGACGATCCACGGAGGATCTTCTCAGCCGTCGCGCGCTTCCCAATCAGCTTTTCCTCTTCCCGCGATGCCACAGTCACCAGCTTGGTGAACCGCGAACCGATCCGCAGGCTAGCACGTCCATCGTCATGCCACATGATTTCGGGGCCAACCTCGCCGGCCTTCCCCATTACTTGCGGCAGAATCAAATGTGCGTGAATATTAATATTTCTATTCATCTGTGGGCACCTAGAGAAAGTGGATCTGTTCCAGAGTTAACCTGACAGTTGCTGCACTCGAATGTTCACTATGACTGGCGATGTCACCACAGGCTGGAGTTCGGCTCCAATCCCATGCGGACACGTCCATAGGCCTCGGCCTGTTCATCCCAGTTGGTCGCTGCCTGCATCGCACCTGCGTGAACATCGCGAACGAAGCGCTGAATCGGACTGGTATCGAACAGGGACGATGCTCCGGCCGCACGAGCGATCATCATCGTGGCCTCGAAGCACAGGTTCACGATGAAGGCGTGATCGCGGCGCAGCCGCACGCGATCGTCATTTGTCAGGATGTCACCCGCCTTGCCGCGACGCATTGCTTCTTCGATATCTTTCCGCGCGATAGCCCTGGTCGCATCAAGCTTCGCCGATGCTTCGGCAATGCGCAGCTGCGGGCCCACCATCTGGGCCATCGGCTTGCTGCCGAACGCCGTGTAGCGTTTGCGGTTCGCGCTTTCGTAGGCATTGAGCGCGCCTTGCGCCATGCCGATGATCGGAACGACGACGCCCCATGGCGCGATCGACGGCACCGGCATCCGGTAGGACCCGCTTTCGCTGCACTGAGCCGCCGGATTGTCGGGCGCGGTCGGCCAGATGTAGCGATGAGAGGGAACGAAGATCGGCTCGTCGATCACGACATCGTTGCTGCCCGTCCCGCGCAGCCCCGACACATGCCAGGTGTCTTCGATTCTGAAATCGCTCCTGGGCACCATCAGCAGAACTGCGGTCGGGAATTCCGGCACCGTAGCGCCGAGGAGTGCCCAGTCAGCGTGAAGCACGCCGCTCGAATACCGCCAGCGTCCGGAGAGCATCCAGCCGCCATCGACGCTCTCCACCCGCGCACCGCCGGGATTGAACGCCGAACACGAGATCGGATCGTCCTTCCCATAGAATTCGGCCTGCGCCTCATAAGGGGCAAAGCTCATCTCCCAATTCTGGACAGCGGATTGCGAATATACCCAGCCGGTCGATCCGCATGCCGACGAAATTCGCCAACAAATTTCAAAATACGCATCGAAGTCGAACCCGTACCCACCCCAGCGGACAGGCTGCATGACCCGATTTAGCCCCGCCGCCTTGATGTCCTGAATAGTGGCCTCAGGTAGACGCCGTTCGCGTTCCGTTTGGTAAGCCCGCTCTGCGATTGAAGGCAAAATGGCTTCAGTACGGTCAATCAATTCATCGACACTGACAGCCGGATTTTTTTGAATCTCGGTTTCCATTTTCGCCCATTATATGAAAGTCATGTGCGTCTGTGCTTCGCAATACCAACGAACCACACCCACCTCTGCCAGACAAATATCAAGTATAGATGGGCTGCATCAGATAATTTTATGTCCTCAAACGACCGTCGCCCCGCTTGAGGTCGATTTAGGGGCACCGGAATCGATGACTAAATTGCCTTTTATTCATTACATTTGCGCCTGCAGAGGGCGCATGAGGATCCGGCGCGCTGAACGCGATCGGGCATTATCGAGTTCACACAAATCTGACTGATGGGCGCGTTTCAAAACGGAGATGACGAGAAGCTGAGAGGCGCGGCTTCACGCGAGAAGTCGGCGAATTTATCGCCTGGGGCGAATTCAGATTGGTTGCTGCGCTCGCATTGGCAGAGATGTCTTATAGACGACCGGCCTGAGGGCAAAACTCGAGGTCACTTGCGAAACGCCTGCGATCCGCGTGAGCTTGTGGCGCAGGAAGTCTTCGAATTCGGCCAGCGATTCGACGACGACACGCAGCTGATAGTCGGCCTCGCCGGTCATCAGATAGCATTCCATGACCTCCGGAAAGGCGGCGACCGCCTCTTCGAACACCGCCAGGTGCCGGTCGTCCTGATGGCTGAGGCGGACACGGACGAAGGCAGTGACGCTGAGGCCGATCTTGTCCGGATCTATCAGGGCGACATAGCCGGTGATGACTTTCTCGGTTTCGAGCTGGCGGACACGTCTGAGGCAGGGGCTGGGCGACAGGCCGACCTTGTCCGACAGCTCCTGGTTCGTCATCCGCCCGTCGGACTGCAACTCCACCAG
>CAZNNJ010000289.1:0-6918 GCA_964574305.1 uncultured Rhodospirillales bacterium
CCAGGGCGGGAGTTTGGCTTACCGGCGCCCGGGTTGGCGTTGAGCCTGTTCCCCGCTGCGATTTACCAAAGCCCTCCGTCGAGAAACGGTTTCGGCTTTGGTCGGCCGACCAGGGCGACGCGGCAGCTCCGCGATGCCACCCGAGGGGTCATATCTCGCCTGCCATTCCCGGACTAACCGAGCTGACCAACGCGGACCTCGGAAGCCGGGAACACGTGTTGCCGGCGGCAGAGTCTCAGGATGACTACTCATACGATTATAGATGGTCTGGGGCCGTAGCCCGAGGATCTTCGCGAGATCGGCAACCCTCAGCCACCTCATTTCTCCGGCACCGTCAGAACTCATTTCTTGCTCACCGACCGTTGTAGCGCACAACCTGTACCTAGGGTCGATGCACGGTCATGCCCCTGATCTCGCCACAATCGATGCAGCTCGTCGTAAGCTTGGCGGGCTCAAAATCGGCGGAAACGAGAAACTCGTTTCCTTATATTTCAATGGGTTACAAAATCAGCGGTAACCCAAAGATCGCGGTCTTTGTCACAAAAACTATTTCACAATTCCCGGATGTTAGGGCTAAGTCATTGGAATCATTGGAGCGGGTGAACGGAATCGAACCGTCGTCATAAGCTTGGAAGGCTTCTGCTCTACCATTGAGCTACACCCGCGGCGCGGACGGCCTTGTTAGCCCAGATTGCGGCGTCCGTACAAGAAGCTGGATGTCACACGGTCGGCCAGGGCCTTGCGCTGGTCGGGGCTCAGCTTTCCGTCGAGGCTCAGATAGCGGTTGCCGTCGGTGGCCAGGGTCACGAACTGCATCGCCGTCCAGTAAAGCTGTCCCCCGGTCAGGCCGCGGCCGGCATCGGTTTTGGCGAGGACCGGCATCAGGACTGAGGCGACCCGGCCGCGGGTCAGCTGATAGACGGTGCGGGCGAGCTCAGGGTCGTGCCCGGCCTCGGCGATCACCGTGCGATAAAGCTGGGTGGCGACGCGGCCGCAAAGCCCGCCGGAGACCCACAGCGCCAGCTCCCGCACCGTTTCTTCGATCGGGGCGCCGCCCTTGGGCAGGCTGAGCTTGCGGGCGCCGACCTCCGACGCGGCATGCAGCATGGCGACGCGGAACAGCCCCTCCTTGCCGCCGAACCAGCGATAGAGCGTGCCGCGGCCGATGCGGGCCGTCGGGCCGATCTCATCGAGGCTGCTGTCGCGGTAGCCGGCGGCGAAGAACAGCTTGCGCGCGATGCCGACCAGCCGCTGCAGATCCTCCTCGCCCAGTCTCAGGTCCGCGACATCGTCGAAATAGCCGCGAAGGTCGCCGTGGACCGCCTGCGTCCGGGCATCGGGCGCGGCCGCGGGATCGATCGTGAAGTCCGGCCAGGCCTGGACGGTGCGGCCGAGGAAACCGTTGAGATAAAGGTCGGCGATGGCGGAGATATCGTCCCGCGACATCGGGGCATCCGGCCAGTCGAAACCCATGTAATAGCGCACGCCTTCAACCGCCAGCACACCGGCCTGGGCCGCCCCCTCAAGCGGGCTCAAGACCTTGATCTTGCCGGCCCGTTCCAGCATCGCGATCTGCTCTGCGATCGGCGCCAGAGACTTGACGAAATAACCGTTCAGCGCTGCCGACAATTCCGGCAGCTGCGCGGCAAGCGAGACGCCGAGCCGGAACAGGGGAACAGATTCGCCCTCGAGCAGGGAGCGGCGGACAGAGGCGACACAATTCTCGATCACCGCCTGGGTACCGAGCCGCTCCGATACCGGCGGCACGGTATGCTCGAAGGCATCGCTGGTCTGGATGACGATGGCGCGGAGTATGTCCGACTTGTCGCTGAAGTGGCGGTAGATCGTCTGCTTGCTGACCCCGGCCGCCTTGCCGATACCGTCGACCGACGTGCGCTGATAGCCGTGCGCCAGGAATTCCCGCCGGCCGACCTCCAACAGATGATCGATCCGGCTGGGCTGCCGTTCGTTGCGGGCGGCCCGATTTTGAACAGTTTGTTGGGCGGTGGCGATGATCGGAGATTCCTGATTGTGGATCGGGCCCGGCTGCGAGTCGTGCCATGTTATCTCTGATACAGCCCCGTTCAAAAGGACTCATTTCAGCCTTGATTCACATCGAACGGTACGATACCGTTTGATCCTGTTTTGACATGAGGAGCCGTTGATGAACGACATTCCCTATCTGCTGCGCGGCGTCGTGCCGGTGGGCACGGAGAGCAGCATGCTGGTTTCCTCCTCCAAGTATCTGAACCATCCGCGCCTGCGCGAATGGGTGGCGATGATCCTGCTGCGCAAGAACGGCCCGGATTTCCCGGCCCAGGCGGAGATGCACGACATCGTCGGCATCCTGAACGAAATCCGCGACCTCGGCCGGATCGAGGAATTGTTCACCGAGGAGCGCAAGACCAACAAGCCGCTGGACGACTGGTTCAAGGAGGGCTTCGTCTCCAACTACAAGCTCGACGATTTCAAGCATTACGGGCCGGAGACAATCGGCGGGAAATACTACCGCTATCTGTCGGAAGGCGGCTTCGAGGCACAGATCGTGCCGTGGCAGACGCCGAGGACGCAGCTTGAGTTCTACAATCTGCGCGCGGGCCAGACGCACGATTTCGAACATATTCTCTGCGGCGGCGGCTTCGACTATCTGGGCGAACTGGTCCCCTATTGGTACCGCCTGACCAATGTCTTCAAATATATCCGGAACAGGGAATTGGCCGGGGAGCTCTCCGTTCTCTATATGCTGGGGTCGCTGCGCTATACGGTCCGCACCGTGCTGCATTACCCGCAAGTGTGGGAGGTGGCGGTCGGCTGCATCCAGCGCGGCATGACGGTGGGCCAGGAATCCGACGCCCTGTTCATGGCGCGGATCGAGCCGGTCTTCGGCATGACCTTGGACGAGGCCCGCAAGGCGCTGGGCGTACGTGGCGTAGTCGATGTCGACACGAGCCGCGAGGGCGATGTCTGGGCGGGGAAGCTGGCGGCTTAACAACTGCATGTCCGGGAGGCGGCAATGCCGAATATTCATGACCTCATCATCCGCAATGGCCTCGTCGTCGACGGCAGCGGCGGGGCGCCGTTCCAGGCCGACGTCGCGGTCAAGGACGGGCGGATCGCGGCAATCGGCAAGATCGCCGGAACGGCCGCCGAGGAAATCGACGCCGCGGGCAAGCTGGTCACGCCCGGCTTCGTCGATATCCATACCCACTATGATGGCCAGGCGATCTGGTCCGATAGGCTGAACCCGTCATCGTCGCACGGCGTCACCACCGTGGTGGTCGGCAATTGCGGGGTCGGCTTCGCCCCTTGCCGCCCGGCCGATCATGAGCTGCTGATCAAGGTGATGGAGGGGGTCGAGGATATTCCCGGCGTGGTGATGGCCGAGGGCCTGCCGTGGAGCTGGGAGACTTTCCCCGAATATCTCGACGCGCTGGACAGGAGCCCGCGCGACATCGACGTCGCCGCCTATCTGCCGCACTCGCCGCTGCGCGTCTATGCGATGGGCAAGCGCGGCGCCAACCGCGAGCCGGCGACCGAAGAAGACCTTGCGAAGATGCGCACCCTCGCCCGCGAGGCGATCGAGGCCGGCGCCGTCGGCTTCGCCTCGTCGCGCCAGTTCATCCACCGCACCAAGGCCGGCGAGCAGATCCCGACCTTCGACGCCGACCGCGCCGAGCTGGAGGAAATCGCCAAGGGCCTGGGCGATGCCGGCGACGGGGTGGTGCAGCTGGTGCTGAACACGCCCTATCGGTCCTGGGACGACGAGCTCGGGCTGCTGCGCGGCGTCGCCCGCGCCTCGGGCCGGCCGGCTACCTTCTCGATGGGCGCCAGCAACACCGGCCCCGACACGGTGTGGAAAGAGGCGCTGGCGATCGTCGAGGACGCCAACGCGGCCGGCGAGACCGTCTCCGCCCAGATCTTCCCCCGCCCGATCGGCATGGTGACGGGGCATGAGCTGTCGGTGAACCCGTTCGTGCTCTGCCCGTCCTACCAGACGCTGAGCCGCCTCGATCACGCAGCCAAGCTGGCGGAGCTGCGCAAGCCGGATGTCCGCGCCCGCCTGATCGCCGAGCAACCGGCGGAGGGCCATCCGCTGGCCCATGTCGGCCGCAACTGGGACTGGATGTTCCCGTTCGGCGACCCGCCCAATTACGAGCCGCCGCTCGAAACCAGCATCGGCGCCCAGGCCCGCGCCCGGGGCGTGCCGCCGGAGGAGATCGCCTATGACTACCTGCTGGGGGATAACGGCACGGCCAAGCTCTATGTCGCGCTCGGCAATTACCAGGACGGCAAGCTGGATGCAGTTCTGGAGCTGATGAGCCACAAGCATACCGTCGTCGGCCTGGGCGATGGCGGGGCGCATTACGGCGTCATCTGCGACGCCAGCTTCCCCACCTTCATGCTGACCTACTGGACCCGCGACCGCGCCGGCGAGCGCCTGCCGCTGGCCGCCGCCGTCCGCGCTTTGTCCCATGAGCCGGCCCAGACCTTGGGCCTGAAGGATCGCGGCCTGATCAAGCCCGGCTACCAGGCCGATCTCAACGTCATCGACTATGCAAGCCTTGCGCTGCTCGCGCCGGAAATCAAATACGACCTCCCCGCCGGCGGCCGCCGGCTGGACCAGGGCGCCACGGGCTATGACGCGACCATCGTGTCCGGCCAGGTGATCCGCCGCACCGACCGGGCTACCGGCGCGTTGCCGGGCCGGCTGGTCCGGGGGTCACAAAGGGCGCCGGTCTAGCTCTGCGCCGTCAAAAAGGCGCGCTGATGAAATTCAGCCTGCGCCGGCACGTGCCGGTATTGCGGCCCGACCGGGCAGGCGCGGCGGGCGCGGCAGCCGGTGGTGACGCAATCGGCACCGGCTGGCGTTGAGATGTGGGATACGCAGGCCGGCACGTCGAAGCCCACTGGGGTGAAGGCGCTGACCGGGCAGGCCGTAAGGCACGGCTTCTCCAGGCAGCTGTCGCACGGGCTGGGCCGCCGATCCGGCGGCGGCAGGTCGATCTGCTCGGCGAAAGCCAGCGCGCCGCGATAGGCGTGCCAGAGGCCCCAGTCAGGGTGGATCAGGATGCCGAGCGGCGAGGGATACACTGGCTCGGCCTGCTGCGCCCAGCGCTGGAACGGCAGGAAGGGCGGCCCGCCGAACGGGAAGAGCGGGGTCGCGCCGAGGGACCCTGCAACTTCGGTGATGACGCGAATGGACCAGCGGTCGAGAGGGTCGGGCTGGCCATCCCTGGCCTCGGGTGAGGCGACGAAGGCGGGCCAGTTTTCAAAGCCGATGAAGCCGACGAGGATCAGGGTTTTCGGCGATGCGCCAGTTTCTTGACCTCGCCCCAGCGGGGAGAGGTCGGAGCGCGCGTGCGCTCCGGGTGAGGGGGTGTCTGCGTTAGGCGATTGCCGGGAAGAGAGGCTCGCTGCGCTCGCCGCCCCCTCACCCGGATCGCCTTGCGATCCGACCTCTCCCCGCTGGGGCGAGGTCAAGACAGGATGAAACGCGCCGCGATAGCTCAGCCCATGCTCGGCGATGCGGCTTCGGATGGTCGCAAGGTCCATCGCAGCCGCCACACCCTACATGTTGCGGCGATACTGGCCGCCGACCTCGAACAGCGTGTCGCTGATCTTGCCCAGCGAGCAGTAGCGCACGGCGTCCATCAGCACCGCGAACATGTTCTCGTTGGCGATGGCGGCCTTGCGCAGGCGCTCCAGCACCTTCTCGCCCTCGTCGTGGTGGCGCTGCTGGAAGTCGCGCAGGCGGGCGATCTGGTTGTCCTTCTCCTCGGTCGACGAGCGCTGCAGCGGCGGCGGCGGAGCGTCGGCCTGATGCGGGTTGATGAAGGTATTCACGCCGATGATCGGCAGGCTGCCGTCGTGCTTCTTGTGCTCGTAGAACAGGCTTTCTTCCTGGATCTTGCCGCGCTGGTAACCGGTCTCCATCGCGCCCAGCACGCCGCCGCGGTCGGTGATGCGGTCGAACTCGCTGAGCACCGCCTCCTCGACCAGGTCGGTCAGCTCCTCGATGATGAAGGAGCCCTGGCTGGGATTCTCGTTCTTGGCCAAGCCCCATTCGCGGTTGATGATCATCTGGATCGCCATGGCGCGGCGCACCGAATTCTCCGTCGGGGTCGTATAGGCCTCGTCGAAGGCGTTGGTGTGCAGGCTGTTGCAGTTGTCGTAGATCGCGATCAGCGCCTGCAGCGTCGTGCGGATGTCGTTGAAATCCATCTCCTGCGCGTGCAGCGAGCGGCCCGACGTCTGGACATGGTATTTCAGCTTCTGCGAGCGGTCGTTGGCGCCGTATTTGTTGCGCATCGCTACCGCCCAGATACGCCGGGCGACGCGGCCGATGACCGTGTATTCCGGGTCCATGCCGTTGGAGAAGAAGAACGACAGGTTGGGCGCGAAATCGTCCACATTCATGCCGCGCGCCAGATAGGACTCCACGAAGGTGAAGCCGTTGGCGAGCGTGAAGGCAAGCTGGGAGATCGGGTTCGCCCCGGCCTCGGCGATGTGATAGCCGGAGATCGACACCGAGTAGAAATTCCGCACCTTGTTGTGGACGAAATATTCCTGGATATCGCCCATCATCTTGAGCGCGAACTCGGTCGAGAAGATGCAGGTATTCTGGCCCTGGTCCTCCTTCAGAATGTCGGCCTGGACAGTACCGCGCACGGTCTGGAGCGCATAGTCGCGCAGCTTCGCAGCCTCGTCCGGCGAGGGATCGCGGCGGTGCTCGATCTTGAACTTGTCGATCTGCTGGTCGATCGCGGTGTTGAAGAACATCGCCAGCAGCATCGGCGCCGGCCCATTGATCGTCATCGAGACCGAGGTTGCCGGGGCGCAGAGGTCGAACCCGCCATAGAGCACCTTCATTTCGTCCAGGGTCGCGATCGACACGCCGGAATTGCCGACCTTGCCATA
>CAZNNJ010000290.1:0-6913 GCA_964574305.1 uncultured Rhodospirillales bacterium
AACACACCTGGCAGTCCTTATTCGTTCGGTCACGGCCGCGAGGGGCGCGGCATGGGCATGCGTTCGTTATCCGCCCTCGACTCCGAGATTTCCCAGCAGCGCCTGTGGCACGTCACCATCGCCTTTCTGGCGCTGGGTGCGCTGGCCTTCGGCCTCGCTTTTCATGTCGAGGTCGTGCGCGCCGTCCAGGTGTGGGACGAATCCACCGCCTATAACCACTGTTTCCTGATCCTGCCGATCTCGGCCTATCTGATCTGGGAACGGCGCAGCGCCCTGGCCGCCAGCGCACCGCAGCCCAATGCCTGGCTGCTGCTGGCGATGATCCCGGCCGGGCTGGCCTGGCTGTTCGCCGCCGAGGCGCAGGTCCTGGAGGGCCGCCAACTGGCGGCGATGACCCTGTTCCAGATCTTCATCGTCGGCCTGCTGGGACTCAGGGTCTGGCGGATTTCCGCCTTCGCCATCCTCTATCTCTATTTCCTGGTGCCGTCCGGCGCCTTCCTGACCGGGCCGATGCAGGAATTCGCGGCCCGCTTCGCGGTCAAGGGCGTCGAGTTCCTGGGCATCCCGGTCTATTCGAACGGGCTGGATATCGAAGTGCCGGGCGCGCGCTTCACCGTCGCCGAAGCCTGCGCGGGCCTGCGCTTCCTGATCGCGTCGGTCGCGCTGGGCACGCTCTACGGCTATACCATGTATCGCAGCTGGCAGCGCCGGGCCGCGTTCATCATCGTGTCGATCATCGTGCCGATCATCGCCAACGGCATGCGGGTGATGGGCATCGTGGTCTACGGCTATATCCTTGGCAATGCCGAGGCGGCAATTGCCGACCATCTGATCTATGGCTGGGTGTTCTTCTCGATCGTCAGCATCATCCTGATCCTGCTCGGCCTGCCCTTCCGCCAGGACGTGCCGATCTTCATCATTCCGGAAACCGAGCCGGCCAGCCGGCGCGGCCAGCCGATGCGGATGGCGGCGGTCACCGGCGTGTCGGTCGTCTTCGTGGCCCTGCTCGCCAGCCCGATCGTGACCCAGGGCCCCGTCGGTGCGGGCATGGAGTCGGCGGTCGCTGGGCTCAAGCACATGCTCGGGCGGTGACGCCACCGGTCATCCAGATCGAACCGGTCTCCGATTTCGCCGCCCTGGCGCCCGTCTGGCGCGACCTGGAGCAGCGGACCGACTGCTCCTTCTTCCAATCCTGGGCCTGGACCGGCTGCCTGGCCGAGGAACGTTTCGCCGATCCGTTTCTGCTCAGCGCCCGGCGGGGCGACCGCATCGTCGCCCTCGCTTTGTTCAATCGCGGCCCGCGCGCCGGCCTCTCACGACCGATCCTGCTCGGCGAAAGCGGGAAGCCGGCCCTGGACTCGATCTTCATCGAGCATAACGGCCTGCTGCTGGACCGGGCCGAGCCGGATGGCCTCGCCGCCCGATGCTGGGCGGCGTTGGCGGAAAAGTTCGGCAAGGCGAGATGGCGGATCAGCGGAACAAGCGAGGCCACCGGCGGCACGCTGCCCGTGGATCGTGTCGCACGGACAGTCGTCAAACGCCCCGCCCCCAATCTCGACCTTTCGCCCGGCATCGACCCGCTCGACGGTTTCAGCGCCAATACCCGCCAGCAGCTGCGCCGGTCGCTCCGCGCCTGGGACGAGATCGGCCCGCTGACGCTCGACGTCGCGACACCAGACCGGGCGGACGACTATCTCGACGCCCTCGCCGAACTGCATCAACGCTACTGGACCGGCCGCAGCAAGCCCGGGGCCTTTGCCGAACCGTTCTTCGGCCGCTTTCATCGCGCCCTCCTCAAACGCGCCTCGGACCGGCAATCGGTCGACCTGATCCGGATCGCCGCCGGGGAGCGGATCGCCGGCTATCTCTATAATTTCGTCCATGACGGCTGGGTCGCCGCCTATCAGAGCGGCTTCGATTTCGGGTCCGATGCGGACCAGCTCAGGCCCGGCCTGATCTGCCATTTGATGGCGATCCAGCGTTACGCCCAAGCCGGCATGCGCCGCTACGATTTCCTGGGCGGGGAGGCACGCTACAAGCGCAGCCTCGCCAATGCGGAGATTCCGCTGGTGTGGCTGGATGTGCGGCATAAATTGCCTTGGCAATCCCGCCGCATGGCTGTTTCCTCCTCGTAACTATATGTCAGGACGAGGGTAGCGTGGCGCGCACTGCGAAGCAGATCAGGCTTGTCACCTTTTCCACCCTCTATCCCAACAGCGCCCAGCCCAATCATGGCGTATTCGTCGAGAACCGGCTGCGCCACCTGATCGCCAGCGGCCAGGTGGTCAGCCGGGTAGTGGCGCCGGTGCCCTATTTCCCGTCGCGCGACCCGCGCTTCGGCATCTATGCGCTCTATGCCCAGGTACCGACCTGGGAGGAACGGCACGGGCTCACCCTGCATCATCCGCGCTATCCGGTGATCCCCAAGATCGGGATGAACGTCTCGCCCTATCTGCTGGCCTGGGCGACGCTGCCGGCGGTCCGGGCCGCGATCAAGGCGCAGGGCGGGGCGGATGCGATCGACGCCCACTACCTCTACCCGGACGGCGTCGCCGCCACGATCATCGGGCGGGCGCTGAAGCTGCCGGTGGTGATGACGGCGCGCGGCAACGATGTGAGCCTGATCCCGCGCTATCCCGTCCCGCGCCGGATGATCCAGCGCGCCTGCCAGCGCGTCGCCGGCATCATCACCGTCAGCGCCGCGCTGAAGGAAGGGCTGGCCGAGATGGATGTCGATCCGGGCAAGGTAACGGTGCTGCGCAACGGTGTGGACCTCAAGCTGTTCCGGCCGCTCGACCGGCAGGCGACGCGCAAGCGGCTGGGGCTCAACGGGCCGACCCTGATCTCGGTCGGCCATCTGATCGAGCGCAAGGGCCACGACCTGATCGTCGAGGCGATGCCCTCCCTGCCCGGCTTTACCTTGATGATCGCCGGCGAGGGACCGGAGAAGGGCAGACTGGAGCGGCGGATCGCCGAGCTCAACCTTGGGGACCGGGTGCGCATGCTGGGCGCCCGGCCGCATGCCGAGCTGCCCGAACTTTACGGCGCCGCCGACGCGCTGATCCTCGCCTCCAGCCGGGAGGGCTGGGCCAATGTGCTGCTGGAGGCGATGGCCTGCGGCACCCCCGTCATCGCCTCGCCGATCTGGGGCAATCCCGAGGTCGTGGCCAAGCCCGAGGCCGGCATCTTGATGACCGAGCGCAGCCCGAAGGGCATAGCCGACGCCGTCCACGCCCTGTTCGGCCCCCGCATGCCGACCCGCGAAGCCACCCGCGCCTACGCCCAGGCCTTCTCCTGGGACGCCACGACCCAGGGCCAGATCGACCTATTCCGGCGCGTGATCGCCGAGGCGCGAGCGAAGGTTTAGGGCGCTCCCCTTCGTTTCCAGGTGGCGACATTCACCTCCACCCAACCCTCCCCCATCGAGGGGGAGGGCTTTCAATCGCACCTTCACTCATGTCCCTCCCCCTCGATGGGGGAGGCTAGGTGGGAGTGAAATGTTAGAGTTTGCCGCCCCTCTACCCCGCCGCCACCCGCGCCGCCGCATCGCGCGCGACCGGAACCGCCGCCGGGGCGGTGTGGACGGATTTCAGCCAGCCTTCGAACATCAGCAGCGACCAGATCGCCTGGTTATGGTCGAAGGCGCCGAATTCGTGCTGCTCCAAGAGCTTCGCCACGGCGGGCATGTCGAACAGGCCGCTGTCGCGGAAATGGGCGCCGGCCAGCCGCTGGCGCACGCGTTCGGCGCCCAGGCCGCGGAATTGCGAGGCCAGCGAGGTCGCGAAGCCCTGCTTGGTGCGGTAGAGATTCTGGTGCGGCACGTAGGGCTCGAGCGCCTTCTTGAAGATGTATTTGCCGCCGGTCGAGCGGATCTTGAGCTCGGCCGGCACCGTCGCCGCCCATTCGACCAGCGCGTGGTCCAGGAGCGGCGCGCGCACCTCAAGCGAATGCGCCATGCTGGCGCGATCCACCTTCACCAGAATGTCGCCGATCAGATAGGTCTGGATGTCGGCGAACTGCGCCCGCGCCAGCGGATCGTCGGTCCCGGCCTGGTTCATCGCGTCGCGGATCAGGTCGGCAGGACGGAAGCCGTCGAGCGACAACGACAGGTCCCGTGAAAACAGATCGCCGCGGACCGAGTCCGCCATCTTGCAGACGGTGCGGTAATAGCCCTCGGCCTCGTCCGCCGCCCATTCCTGGAAGCTGGTCTTGGCCCGAAGCCAGCGCGGCGCGCGGTCGAGCTTGGGATAGGCGCGGCCCAGCAGGCCGAACAGCGGCCGGCGGATGGCATCGGGAATGCGCCGCCGCATGCCTTGCGCCGCCATATGGAAGCGATAGCGGCGATAGCCGGCGAACAGCTCGTCCCCGGCGTCGCCCGACAGCGCCACGGTGACGCCGCGCCGCGCCAGCTCCGACACGCGGCCGGTCGGGACGGCCGAAGTGTCGGCGAAAGGCTCGCCGAAGACCACGGCCTGCCGGTCGATCGTGTCGAAATAGTCGACCCCTGCCGCCAGCTCGGCTGTATGGTTGGTGTGGTAGCGGTCGGCCACCGCCTGGGCATAGCCCAACTCGTCCTCGGCACCGCCGAAGCCGATGGCGAAGGTCTTGACCGGATCGTCGATGAGCCCGGCCATCATCGCCACGACACCGGAGGAATCGACGCCGCCCGACAGGAACGCGCCCAGCGGCACGTCCGACACCAATCTCAGCCTTGTGGATTCCCGCAGGCGTTCGACCAGCTCCATCGCCGCGTCGGCCTCGGTCATCGGCCTGGGATCGAACTTCAAGCTCCAATAGCGGCTGGGCTCGGGCACTTTCTTGCCGCGCTCGATCAACATCGAGTGCGCGGCCGGCAGCTTGCGCACGCCCCGATAGATCGAGCCCGGCTCCGGCACATAGCCGAAGGCGAAATAGCCCTCGACCGCGATGGGATCTATCTTCCGCTCCATATCGGGGTGGCAGAGGATCGCCTGCATCTCCGACGCGAAGATCAGCTGCCCATCCGGCAGCAGGGAATAATACAGCGGCTTCTTGCCCAGCCGGTCGCGCGCCAGGAACAATGTCTGGCGCTTGCGGTCCCACAGGGCGAAGACGAACATGCCGCGCAGCCGGTCGACCACGGCAGGGCCCCACTCCTCCCAGCCATGGACGATGACTTCGGTGTCGCTGTGGGTCCTGAACGTATGGCCACGCTGGATCAGCTCGGCCATCGTCTCGCGGTAATTGTAGATCTCGCCGTTGAAGACGATGCCGACATCATCGGTCTCGTTATAGAGCGGCTGCTTGCCGCCGGCGACGTCGATGATGGCGAGTCGGCGATGGCCCAGCCCGATCCCAGGCTCCAGCAGGAAGCCGTCCCCGTCGGGGCCGCGATGGGCGATGGAGTCGTTCATCGCCGCCAATATGCCGGGGGCGATCGGCCGCGCGCCCTTGGTGTCGAAAATCCCGGAAAGGCCGCACATACGTTTAGATCACGCCGTGCTCGATATAGTCGATCAGCGGCCGCCAATCCTCGCGCAGGGGCGGGCGAATCCCCTTCATCTCGAAGATCGACAGGCCCTGGGCGGCCGCCTCGGCATAGGCCTGGCTGTCGCGCAGCCGGGCGACGACGACATGGCCGAGACCGGACAGGAACCGGTCCAGCCGTTCCGCCGCACGGGTGCGATCGCGCATGCGGTTGCCGACGATGGCGACGCCTTTCTTGTTCTTGCGGATCGCTTTCAGCGCTTCGAGCTTTTCCAGGAAAGCGGTCGAGGCATCCTGGTCGAAAGAGGAGGGCAGCACCGGCATGACGATCAGATCGGCTTCGGCGACCAGCGCCTCGAACCCGTCCTTCCTGAGGCCCGCGGGCCCGTCGATGATCAGCCGCGTGATCTTCTTCGGCACCTCGCCCGGCCCCTTGGTCCAGTCGACGATGGTGATCGGCTTTGCGGTGCCCGGCCGCCGCCGAGCCCAGGCGAGGGTCGATTTCTGGCGATCGGCATCGGCCAGCATGACCTCCTGCCCCGCCGCGGCCAGCGCCGCCGCCAGATTGATGCTGAGCGTGGACTTGCCGCACCCGCCCTTCGAATTCGCGATCAGGATGGTGTTCATGACGAGCAGGCTATCGCGGTGGAGCGCGCTCGCCAAGGGGTGGCAGCGCCCTATGCTTTCCTGGCTCAGACGTTCACCCTCTCCTCGCCTCCCTCATCAAGGGGGAGGGACATGAAAGAACGAACCGCTTTCAGAAAGCCCTCTCCCTCGAAAGGGAGAGGGTGGGGTGAGGGTGAATGCCGGGATAACGCGAAGCCCTAAATCCCACTCTCCAGCACCGAAGCCAGCCGCCGCCCGAAGGCGGTGGGATCGATCACCGCGCCCCCTTCCAGGATGCGGGCCTGGTCGAGCAGCAGCCAGATACGGTCGCCCAGCGCCGCCTCGGAGCCGCCGGCGCCGGCGCGTTTGGCCATGTCCTTGATCAGCCGGTGGCCGGCATTGATCTCCAGCACATGCGCGCTTTCCGACTGGAGCTGGCCGTGCATGCGGAGCAGCTTTTCCAGATGGATATCCGGTGCGCCCTCGGCCGCGACCAGCCGGACCGGGCTTTCGCGCAAGGTGGGGGAGACTTTCACATCCTTCACCGTGTCGCCCAGCACCGTCTTCATCAGCGCGATCAGGTTGGACACCTCGCCCTCGGGCGCGGCCTCCGGCTTTTCCTCGTCCTTGCCCTCAGCCGGAGCGATCTTGGCGAGGTCCTCGCCAGCGCGGGTGACGGAGCGGAGCGGCTTGCCCTCATAGTCGTGGGCGACCGAGGGCCAGAACTCGTCGATCGGGTCGGTCAACAACAAAACCTCGACGCCGCGCACCGCAAAGCCCTCGATATGCGGACTGGTCTTCAACGCCGCAACATTGTCGCCGGTAACGAAATAGATCGGTG
>CAZNNJ010000291.1:0-6903 GCA_964574305.1 uncultured Rhodospirillales bacterium
TAGTCCAGAGACAGGTTTAATTTCTGGTTTAAGAGCTGGACGGCGGCAAGGCCCCTGCAGAGCGGCCGCGTCCGTTGCCGGATTTCCTGGCCGACGACACCAAACAGTCGGCCGAAAAGGTCGCCGCCGGCGGCAAGCTCTATCAGGTGCATTGCGCCGTCTGCCATGGGTCGTTCGGCGAAGGCGGCGTCTTTCCCGACCTCCGCCGCATGTCGCGGGACACGTCGGACGGTTTCGCCGAGATCGTGCTGGGCGGCGCATTGAAGGCCGGCGGCATGGCGAGCTTCGCTGACGTGCTGGATGCGCAGGGGGCCGACGCCATCCACGCCTATATCGTCGATTGGGCGCAGCGGTCGCGGCGCGGCCTGAAAGGCGGTCCAACGCAAGGCGACGGCAAGACCACCCCGGGAGCCCGCTCGCTCGGGCTTTAGCCGGAATGCAGGATGCTGAATATCCGCTGCGCGAACAGCCAGCGCCCCTCCTGCCGGACATAGATGTCGTCATAGCGGCCGGTCACGCGATAGGTGGCGCCCTCCAGGTTGGTCACGAGCTCGGTCGAATAGGCGCGGCCTTCGGCCCTGTCGCCCTCGACCCTGAGCGCGCCGAGCATCGCCATGAAGACGAGCAGCGGATAACGCCGCATCGCATCGGCGCAACGCGCGACGATGTCCGCGCGCCCGACCATGTCGCCGACCTCGGGATGGCGCCAGAGCGACTGCTCCGCCCAGAGCGCCTCCCAATCCGCGATATCCTGGCGGGACACGGCATCGCCATAGCTGGCGACCAGCTCCTGGATCGCCAGCCGGTCTTCCGAAGGACCTTCGAATGACATTCGCAAACTCCCGATTATTCGGCTGCCTGCCGGGCGGGTTTGCGGGCTTCCTCGTCCTGGTGGCGCTGGATCGTCTGCGCCGCCGCGCTGGCCGCCGCGCCCAGGAAACGGCTGGCATTGCCTTCGCCGGTAACCCAGTCGAAGGCGTTCTGGCGGGTCACGTTGAGGTTGTTGACGATCGGCATGACGTAGCGCTGCCACATCTCGTAGGATTTCTTGGTGTTCTCGAAATCCGCCCAATGATGGCAAAGCTGCAGGAAGCAGCCGAATTCGCCCTGCTTGGCCTGCAGCCGCCTGATCTGGGCGACCGCGTCGTCAGGCGTGCCGACCACGGCGACCCCTTCGCGGATGAGGTAATCGATGGGATCGCCGGTGACGTTCTCGGCCTTGGGGCCGGCGGGGCTGACCTGGACGAAATATTTCGCCCATTTCTCGAAACCGAAACGGACATTCTCCCTCGCCTGCTCGCGCGTCTCGGCGATATGCACCGGACCCAGCAGCCGCAGCCCCTCCGGCTTCATCGTGTGGCCATGCTGGGCTGCGACCTCGTTGGCGATCCGCCAATTGACGTCGAGCGCGTCATAGGCGCCCTTCTGGGTCGCCGCCATGCACATCATCGAGAAGCCGTGCCGGCCGGCCAGCTTGCCGCCCGACGGCGTCACCGCCGAGGCGATGGCGATTTCCGGATGCGGCCAGCTATAGGGCGAAAGCTGGCAGGCGGCGTCGACCAGGGTGAACCAGTCGGTCTTCCGGGTCACACGCTCGCCGGCGAACAGGCGCAGGATCACGTCCAGCGCCTCGACCATCCGGTCGCGCTGCGTCGCCGGATCGATCCCCATCTGGATCGCGTCGGACGGCAGCAGCCCTGGCCCGACCCCGAACATGACCCGCCCGCGGGTCTGGTGATCGAGCTGCAGCATGCGGTCGGCGACATTCAGCGGATTGTGATAAGGAAGCGACACGACCCCGGTGCCGAGCCTGATCCGCTTCGTGCGCTCGGCCGCCGCGGCGATGAACAGCTCCGGGCTCGGGATGATCTCATACCCGCCGGTATGGTGCTCGCCGATCCAGGCCTCGTCATAGCCCAGCCGGTCGAGATGCTCGATCAGCTCGAAATCGCGCTGCAGGCACAGCGTCGGGTCTTCATCCAGCGGATGAAACGGGGGAATGAATATGCCGCTGCGCAGCTTGATGGCCATCGTACCTCTCCAGCTCCGGGATTCGAGCCCCTGGGTTCTCCCACGGCCAAGGCGGCAAGTCGCGAGAGGCTGGTGCAAATCGATTTGTAGCGGGGGACAAATATCCGCGCTGCTCACGGAACGGCGCGCGAAATCGTTGACCCGCCGCCAATCCAGTGAAATGATGATCAGGAATTCTGTTCGCGCACGACAAGAAACAAGGGTCGCCAAGCGCCGGTCCCGGGAGCGATCGCGGAGCCAGCCTCTGGGAAGGCAGGGGAGAAAATGATCGAACATGGCCTGGCGGCCGTACCTGGCGGGATCGCCGGTTTTCAGGCCGCCGTATCGGAAGCCTATTTCCCGCTCCAGATCGAGGAGGCCAGAGGCGCGGACGAATTCAGCAGCGCCATCGCCAGCGATCGCATCGGGCAGATGCTGATGTCGCGCACACAGGTCAACGCGCCGTTCCATAGCCGCCGCAGCAGCAGGGGCCGAAGCGAGGACAGCAAGACCCATGTCCTGATGCTGCTGGAGGAAGGCGGCACCGTGGCGCTGCGCGGACAGCGCGATATCGTCGTCGGCCCGGGCAACATCGTCCTGATCAATGCCGGCGGCCTGCTGGAATCGGAGCAGCGCGCCGGCGGGACATCGCTGGCGGTGTCGATCGCCTCGCCGCTGCTGACCTCACGCTATGTCGAGCTCGACGACTGGTGCCTGATTCCGCTCGATTCGTCGGAGGGCACGGCGGCGATCCTGCGCGAATGCATGCTGTGCTATTGGCGGGCCTGCGGCGGGGTTGGCCCGGTCGAGGCCGGCGACCTGACCGCATCGATGGTCCATCTGATCGGCGCGGCCTTCCGCAGCAGGAGCAGCCTGCCGGCATTCGATTCGCGCTCGTCGGCCCTGCATTTCCTGCGGGTGCGGGAAATCGTGGCGGCAAATCTCGACAATCCCGGCCTGTCGGCGGATTTCGTCGCCGACAGGCTGGGCATCTCGAAAAGCTATCTCTTCATGATCATGAACGCGGGCGACACGACGCTGGGCCGCTTCATCCTGGAGCGGCGCCTCGATCGCGGGCGGGAACTGCTGGCCGATCCCATGATGGCGCATCGGTCGGTCTCGGACATCGCCTGTGAGGTGGGATTCCACGAGCTGTCGCATTTCAGCCGGCGTTTCACCGAGCGATTCGGACGGTCGCCGCGCGCCTTTCGCGGCCGGCTGATGCGTTAAAGCCTTCGTACTAGAACTTGTAGGCGGCCTGCAGCCTGATCTCGCGCCCCGGATTGGCGACGCCGATGATGTCCTGATTCTTGCCGAGCGGCTTGCCGAAGATGTTGCTGGCATAGAAGGCGTCGGTCAGGTTGGTCGCGATCAGCGACACTTCCCAGGGGCCGTCCGGCTGGTACAGGCGGGCCGAGACGTTGAGCAGTGTGTAGGGCTGCGTCCCGGTTTCCGGCTGAAGGTTGATGTCCGGCGACCGGCTGTAGGTCGCCAGGTCGCCGGTGATCTCCAGCCCGTAGTCCGCCGTCAGCGGAGTATCGTAGCTGGCCCCGATATGCGCCTCCAGCGGCGGGCCAGCGAAGGCCTTGCCGCTCAGGTCCTGCGTCCCGCCGGGGCACGGCTGGCCCGAATAGCAAGGCGCGTTCGGATAGCTTTCGAACTGGTTGAAGACGTAGTTGATCGATCCGCGCAGCGACAGATGATCGTCCACCTTGTAGACGGCGTTCAGGTCGACACCTTCATTGAGCGAGCTTGCGGCATTGCCGACGGTGAAGCTGGTGGTCGCGACGTGATAGGTCGCGATCTGGAGCCCCCTATATTCGTAGCGGTAGAGCGACAGGTCGGCGCTCAGCCGGCCACCGAGGAAACTGCCCTTGGCGCCGATTTCCTCACCCCTCACCTTCTCCGGCGCATAGGTCAGGTTGGACTCGATCTCGCTTTGCGGAAGCTGGGTGTAGTTGGGCACGACGCCGGAATTCTCGACGCCGCCGGCGAGGAAACCGGTCTTGTAGGCGGCATAGAGCATCATGTTCGCGGCCGGATGCCAGGTGAGCGTCGCCTCGGGCGAGAAGTTCGTGTAGTGCGGCGACACGCGATAGACGTTGCCAGTCGGCGTGAAGCTGGGATCGTTGAGGGCGGGGCCGCCGGGAAGGCCGATATAGAACAGATCCGCGTACTGGAACGGCTGCCCGATGCTCGAGCTCTTATGCGCATTGGTCCAGCGCCCGCCGCCCGCCAGTTCCAGGCCATCCATGATCTTCCAATTGGCCTGGGCGAAGAAGGAATAATCTTCCGATTCATTGTCGTCATAATTGAGATAGCTGGCGGTAATGCCCTGGAACGGCCCCGGAACCGGATAGCCGCCCAGGGTGAAGATGCGCGCCTGCTGGAGATAGAGCCGGTGCTCGTGCTCATAGAAGGCGCCGGCGGTGAAATTGACCGGAAAATCGAAGCTGGTGACGGCCCGCAGCTCCTGCGTCCATAGCTCGGTGTTCTCCTGCTGCAGAACCGGCGTCTCGGTGAAAGTATCCATGTCGAAATTGTCGAACTCGCCGGCATGCAGGCGGTAGAGGCCGGTATTCGACGAGATCGTGACCTCGTCCAAGGGATGATAATTCAGGGCCAGCGAGGCGAGGCTCTGGCGGACCAGCGTGTAATATTTGCCGTCCGGCGGCGCGCCGGGAAACCCCTTGAGCACGGCGCCGGGCAGCGTGCCGTCATAGGTCACGCGCCGGTTGCCGCAGCTCTCGGCCGTGTCCTCGATGAATTTCCCCGACAGCAGGTCATGGTAGTACGGGTGGGCGCCGTTGTCGCAATTGATCAGGACAGTCGAGCCGTTGGCCGAATTGTCGTGATAGAAGGACGCGAGATACTTGAATTTCACGTCCAGCGTGTCGGTCGGGTACCAGACCACGGTCAACCGGCCGATCGCCTCCTGGGTCGCGGGATAGTCGGAGAAGTTCGGGCCCGAGACCGGATAGCCCGACACGTTCGCGGCCAGCGGAATGGCTTCGTTATGAACGTAGCCGCCCTGCATGTCCTCGCCGCGCAGCGCGATACGGATCGCGAGCTTGTCCGTCACCGGTATCGAGAGAGCGCCCTCCAGGACCGGGTCCTCCTGGGCGAAGCCATAGCTGACCTTCATATAACCGCTCATCGGCGCACCGGGCGTCGGACTCGCGCTGTCGATGGCGACCACGCCGGCCGGGCTGTTCTTGCCGAAGAACAGGGCTTGGGGTCCTTTCAGGACCTGGATGCTGGCCTGATCGAAAAACCCGGCATCGACGATATAGCCGCGCGACACCGGAATGCCGTCGACGACGATCGATACCGGCTGTTCCGCGCCGGCATCGCCGGTGCCGAAATTCTCGATGCCGCGAATGCTGATGGCGGCGCCGGGAAATCCGCCGGGCTCGCGCGTGATGTCCAATCCCGGGGCGATGTTATTGAGCTGGGTCAGATCGGTTATGGCGTATTTGTCGATCGTGGCGGCGTTGAGCACCGTCGCCGCGACCGGAACGTCGAGCAGCTTTTCCTCGCGCTTGCGCGCAGTGACGGTGATGGTCTCAAGGTCCTGGTCCTTGGCTTGATCTTCCTGAGCGAAAGCAGGCGGAACAAATACCAATGAACCGCCGATCGCCATAATGGCAGCGCCCGACGCGAGCAGCCTTACTGGCCAAGAACCATATTTATTTGCCTGATGCATTTCATTCCGCCTTTATCGAATTATCTTTATTTGACGTCTATCGGAGCAGACCTCGTATTTCGGCGGTTGTTCTGCCACAGGCAGTGTCGAGCGTCATGAGACGCTGGTTAAAATCGGCCTGTACTTTCAGCATAGTCCCCCTCGGCTTTGGACTGGTGCCACGCACCGCTTTGCCGGGACTCCAAGCGGATTGGGACGTGGCTCTCATGACATCCGGACTGCACCCCGGCACGCTCACCAGCCCGAACGAACGGAGACAATCCGATGGCGCTGGAAGATGAGAACCGACAGGTCTTCGCGGGCTGCTACGAGGCGGCGCGCGCGGGCGATTGGGAGAGGTTCAAGTCCTATCTCGACCCCGAGGTCGAGCTGCACGAAGCCCCATCCCTACCCTATGGCGGCATCTGCAAGGGGCCGGACCGAGTGGTGGCGTGCCTGCAGATCATGTTCTCGGCCTGGAGCAGCGTGGAGTTCGTGCTCGACCGGATGCTGGTCGGCCGCGATCTGGGCTTCGTCCTGTTCGACGTCAGCTTCACCGCCAGGAGCGGCGCGGTGGTGCATATCCCGGTCGTCGAGCTCTGGCGGATCCGCGATACGAAGCTGACGGAAATACGGCCGTTCTATTTCGACACACACGCGGCCCGCAACGCGCTGGCCAATAGCGGTTGAACCGGCGCTTTCCGCATGCCTCGCGCGCCCGAGGGAAAGCGGTTCGCGGACGTGATGCACGCCATTGTCCACCATATCGTCACCCAGCGCCTCAAGCCCGGCGACAGGCTGCCGGTGGAGGCCGAGTTGATGCGCAGATACCGGGTCAGCCGGGCGCCGCTGCGCGAGGCGCTGCGCCTGCTCGAAGCCCAGGGGCTGATCACGATCCGCAGCGGCCCCGGCGGCGGCGCCAGCGTAGCCCGGCTGCAAAGCGAAAGCTTCGGCCGCACCGTGGCGCTGCATCTGCACCTGCTCGGCGCGACCTATGACGAACTGCTCGACGCCTGGGTGTCGATCGGCGCGCTGCTCGCCGGGCAGTCGGGTAACCGGATGTCGGACTTCCTCCTGCGGACCGTCGACTCCATCGCCGCCGCCAGGCAGGACCACAAGCCCTAGCGCCAGCCTGCGGTCTTCGCGCCGCGCAGGCCGAAGGCCATGGCCAGGGCCGACAGCTCCAGCGTTACCACCGCGCCTTCGCA
>CAZNNJ010000292.1:0-6893 GCA_964574305.1 uncultured Rhodospirillales bacterium
AAGGCGGAGCTGCATCTGCATCTCGAAGGCGCGGTCGCGGCCGATACGGTGATCGACCTGGCCGGCAAGCACGGCATCGCGCTGCCGGACTTCAGCGACGATTCAGACATCTATGACTTCGCCGACCTGGCGGCCTTCCTCAAGGTCTACGACATCATCTGCCGGTCGATCCGCACGCCGGACGACTTCCGCCGCGTGACCTATGAGGCGCTGGCGCGCTCAGCCGGCAGCAACGGGCGCTATGTCGAATTCTTCTTCAGCCCGGGCGCGCATCACGAGTGCGGCATCTCCTACAGCCATATGCTGGACGGCATCATCGCCGGCATGAAGGATGCCGAACACGACCTGAAAGTCTCATCCCGGCTGATCCCGGCGATCAACCGTGAGCTGGGGCCGGCTGCCGCCGAGGAATTCCTCGACATGGTGCTGGCCGACCGGCGAGACGAGGTGATCGGCATCGGGCTGGACTATCTCGAGGCGCCGTTCCCGCCCGCGCCCTATTCCGGCGTCTATGCCCGCGCCCGCGCCGCCGGGCTCAAGGCCACCGCCCATGCCGGCGAAAGCGGCCCAGCTTCGAATATCCAGGATTCGATTGCGCTTCTGGGTTGCCACCGGATCGATCACGGCTATCACATCGTCGACGACCCCGCATTGGTCGCCGCCTGCCGGGAAAGCCAGATCGGTTTCACCTGCTGCCCGAGCACCACCCATTACACGACCATCTGGCGCGACCTGGATGCGCCCGACCATCCGATCCGCACCATGATCGCCTCTGGCCTCAATGTCGTGCTGAATACCGACGACCCCGGCCTGTTCCGCACCGACCTGGACAACGACTATCTGATCGTCGCGGAGAAGATGGGAGTTGGCCGCGAGACGCTGGCCGAGCTGGCGCTGAACGGCATCCGCACCTCCTGGCTGGACGACGGAGCCAAGGCGTCCATGCTCGCCGACTGGAAGGCGGAGATCGTGCCGCTGCTGGCGGCCTGACCGCCCTTGCGGGCGTTTCTCACAGTCCTCCTGACCTTCGCCTGCGTGGCCATGGCCGGGTTGAGCATGGCCCGGGCCGAACCGCACGAGGTGATTGTCGATACGGATATCGGCGACGATATCGACGATGCCTTTGCCCTGGCGCTGGCCATCGAAAGCCCTGAACTGCGGGTGCTTGGCATCACCACCGCCTGGGGCGATACCGGGCGGCGGGCCCGGCTGGTCGACCGCTTCCTGCGCGAGACTGGCAAGGACGAAATCCCGGTCGCCGTCGGCATTCCGACAAAGACAGATACGAAATTCACCCAGGGCGATTGGGCCGATGCGTCGGTGCCGCGCGCGCATCCCGATGCCGTCGATTTCCTGCTCGACCAGATCAGGCGCCATCCGCATCAGATCACGCTGATCGCGCTGGCGCCGCAGACCAACCTCGCCGCCGCGTTCGACTGCGACCCCGCCACGTTCCGGCAATTGAAACGGATCG
Source organism: uncultured Rhodospirillales bacterium (assembly GCA_964574305.1). Taxonomy (GTDB): domain Bacteria; phylum Pseudomonadota; class Alphaproteobacteria; order BOG-932; family Roseiterribacteraceae; genus BOG-932. Next base: position 1,475 of record CAZNNJ010000292.1, read on the forward strand.
TCGCCATGGGCGGATCGATCCGGCTCGGCTATGGCGCCCTGGGCTTCGGCAATGCCTCCGGCCCGGATGCCGAGTACAACATCAAGAGCGATATCGCCGCCGCGCGGCGGGTCCTGGCGTCGGGCGTGCCGGTCACGCTGATGCCGCTCGACTCGACCGAAATCCAGCTCGCGGACGATCGGCGCGGCAGGCTGCCCGACAACCCCGCCACGCGGGCACTGGCGCAGCTTCAGGCCGAGTGGCGCCGGACCAATCCCTGGAACCAGCCGGTGCCGGTCCTGTTCGACGTCGTCCCGGTCATGTCGCTGATCGACCCGAAGCTCTGCCCGGTGGTGCCGATGGCCATCGCGATCGACGAAGCTGGTTTCACGCGAGCCGGACCCGGTGCCCCCAACGCAGCGGTCTGCCTGAATTCCAATCCCGGCGAAATCCTTGAACGGCTGACCGCCCGGCTGTCGGCACCGGCAAACTAGGCTGTGGCCACCCTTCTGCGCACCCGCGCGAAGCACACCAGAAACAGCGCCAATCCGCTGAGCGCGAAGGCGATCGTCGACTGGGTCACCGCGCCGTCGCCGTGCCGGACCATCAGCTGGCCGGCGACATAGGGGCCGAATGACAGGCCGAAGACCTGGGCCGCCGGCATCATCACTGCCGCCTTGCCGCTGCTGTCGAGCTCCGACAGGAAGGCCATCTGATAGACGGTCCCGTAATTCCAGAAGCTGTAGAAGATCGCCAGGAACAGCGAGAGCGCCGCCGCCGCGCTGCTGAACCCGTAGAGGATCGCCGACACGATCATGCCGAAGGTGGCGCCGACCAGCGGCACCAGCCGCCCCCAGCGGCTGCCTTGCAAAGCGGCGGCGACGCCACCGGCCAGGCCGGCCATCTCACCCACCGAAACCGCCAGCTCGGCCACGTCGGTCGGGACGCCCTTGTCGGTCGCCACCTGCTCGACGAAGGTCCAGAAGGCGCCGGGCGCCCCGTACCAGATCGCCTGCGCGACCAGGCCGAGCAGCACGACGCCGATCGCCCGTCCCGCGGCACCGGCCCGGGTGCCGGCTTGTGCCGAGGCGGCAAAAGCCGGGAAGCGCCCGAGCGACGGGAAGACCACGGCCGCGATGGCGACAAGACCGGCCAGCGGGCCGACTGCGGGAAACAGCGCAGTCAGCCCCGCCGTGCCGGCCGTCACCAGCGCGCCGTAGATGACCGCCACGCTGAGCGCGACGCCGAAGGCCCGGTCGACATTCCGGGCCGTCCCCAGCACCGCAAAGCTCACCGTGTAGAGAACGCCCTCCCCCAGAAAGCCGACGACGACCCGCCAGGCGACGATCGCCCCGAAGCTGCCGGCGAAGGCGCAGCCGAGATTGCCCAGGACGCAGGCCAGCGCGCCGACGCCCAGCAGGATCCTGCGGTCGATCCGGCCGATCCAGAACGGTCCGGCCAGCGACGCCAGGGCAAGCGCCGCGCTCTCCGCCGCCGCCAGGGTCCCCAGCTGCCCGGCATCGAGCGCCAGCCGCCCGCCGATGAAGGCGAGATAAGGCGGCATCATGTAGAAGATCGCCGAGCCGGCGACATAGAGCAGCGTGCCGAGCACAATCAGCCGCACGTCGCTTGCCGCTCCTGCGCGAAAATCCGACACGATTGTCTCCGTCTCCACCCGCCAGGATGCTACGCCGTCAAGGCTGGATAGCGATGCAGAGAAAACTCAGCGGGACGATGCTGTTTCGGCAGCGGTTGTCGATGCCGCGCCGGCATCGGACCGTCCGAAAGTCTCTTCTGGCGAGTGCAGCCGGAACTATGAACTATGGTCTGAAGCGGCGATTGAGAGGGGCACGATGCGGTATCTGCGCAACACGTGGTACGCGGCCGCCTGGTCAGAGGACGTCGCCGCCGGCACGATGTTCGCCCGCACCATCGCGGAGGAGCCGCTGGTCTTTTTCCGCGACGAGGCCGGCAGATTGATCGCGCTCCAGGACCGCTGTCCCCACCGTTTCGCACCGCTGAGCCTGGGTGTGCTGGAGGGGACAACGGTGCAGTGCCGCTATCACGGGCTGCGCTTCGACCACGCCGGAAACTGCGTCGCCAATCCACACGGACCAATCGCCAAATCCCACACCGTCCGAAGCTTCCCGGTGGTGGAGCGCCACACGCTGGTCTGGGTCTGGCTGGGCGACCCGGCGCTCGCCGATCCCGGCGCGATTCCCGACATGGCCTATCAGGACACGGTGCCGGCGACGGCCTTCAACAAGGGCTACCTGCATGCCGCCGCCAGCCATCACCTGATGGTCGACAACATCCTGGACCTTACCCATGCCGACTACATGCACCCGGATTCGCTGGGCAATGGCTGGATCACACGCGCCCGCTCCAGGGTGGAGGAGAGCGGCGACACGCTCTTCGTCGAATGGCTCGGCTTCGACGAGCCGCCGGCGCCGCTCTATATCCCGGAATACCCGCCGGGCACGCTGACCGACGCCTGGCTCTCCGTTCTGTGGCACCCGTCGGGCGCGATGGTGCTGCGCAGCGGCATGTCATTGCCGGGACAGCGGCGCGAGGATGGGCTCGATACCTGGAACAGCCACATCATGACGCCCGAGACGGCAACGACGACCCATTATTTCCACTCGAGCACGCGCAACTACCACGTCGACGACGAGGCCTATAACCAGGCGATGTATCAGGGGCTGCGCTGGGCCTTCGAGCATCAGGATCGGCCGATGATTGAGGGCCAGCAGAAGCGCATCGGAGACACCGACCTGATGGAGCTGGGCCCGGCGCTGATGACGATCGACGCCGCCCCCGTCAAGGCGCGTCGTATCCTCGCACGGCTGATCGCCGCCGAAATGGATCAGCTGCCGCGATAGGTTGAGTAGCCGAAGGGCGCGAGCAGCAACGGCACGTGATAATGCGCGCCGCCGTCGGTGATCCGGAAGCGGATCGAGATCATGTCGTAGAAGCCGGCGACCGGGTCCGGCAGGCCGGCCTGATAGTCGCCGGCATAAAATTGCAGCTCATAGGTTCCGGGCTGGAACGCCTCGCCTTCGAGCAGCGGCGCCGGGGCCCGCCCATCCTCATTCGTGCGGCCGCGGCCCAGCGACCGGCGCGTGTCGCCGGCGATCAGGAACAGCTCGAACACCAGCCCGCGCGCCGGCTGGCCGAGCCGTGTATCCAGCACATGGGTCGTCAGCCGGCCCTTCATCGCTACTCCTTCACCAGGTCGCTCAGCCTGAACCAGGCGATCTTCGCGACCTCGTTCAGCGCCGTCTCGATCTCCTCGGCCTCGGCATTCGCGGTCCGCGCCTCAAGGGCTCGCAAGATCGCAGTGCGGTCGCGCTGGCCGCGCACGGCAATGATAAAGGGAAAACCGAGCGCTGGCGATAGAGCCAATTGGCGGCGCTGAGCCGCGCGCCCTCGTCGGCATCGAGCGCATCCAGGCCGGCACTCGCCTGCTCCGAGGTCGACTCCGCCGTCAGCGGCGTCTTCCGGTCCGCCTTCGCCGCCAACTCGGGATGGGCTCGCAGCAACTGCAGCTTCCTGTCATCGGGCGCGTCCCTGACGATCGCGACCATGGCGGCGTGCAGCGCCTCGACCGAGGCGAACGGCCGCGCGCCGCAGGCAGCGTCGGCGATCCAGGGCGACTGCTCGAATATGCCGCCCAGTGCCGCGACGAAGCCGTCGCCGTCCATGGCGTTGAGGTCGTTGAGCAGTATCATTGGACGCGCGATCCCGAGGCGACCCACAGGCCCAGCGTGCGGCGCTCCTCGTCGGTGATCCCGGTCAGGTTGCCGAGCGGCATCGCCTTGCTCACGACTGCCTGGGTGTAGATCTGGGATGCATGCGCCGCGATCTCGGCCGGCGTATCGAACATGACGCCCTTGGGGGCTTGGTCAAAGCCGGGATAGCGAGGCGTCGCCGAATGGCAGACCTGGCAGCGCGCCTCGACGATCTTCTGCACCTGGGGAAATTCGACCGGCCCGCCGGCGGCCGCCTGCTGCCGGTGCGGCAAGGTGAGGAGGATCAGGGCCGCCATCACCAGCCCGGCCGCCGGGAACAGCCACCACTCCAACCGGCCGGAATGCTTGAGGTTGAAGAAATGGCGGACCAGGAAGCCGACGACGAAGACCCCGCTGATCACCACCCAGTTCATCGGACCCGACGAGATCGACGGGTAGTGGTTGCTGATCATCAGGAAGACGACCGGCAGAGTGAGGTAATTGTTGTGCAGCGACCGCTGCTTGCCCTGCGCGCCCAGGCGCGGATCGGGGGTTTCGCCGGCGATCAGCGCGGCGACGATCTTCTTCTGGTTCGGGATGATGATGAAGAAGACATTGGCGACCATGATCGTGCCGACCAGCGCACCGATCTGCATATAGGCTCCGCGGCCGCCGAAGAGATGGGTCAGACCCCAGATCAAGGCCAGCAGCAGGACCAGCCCGGCAATCGCAAGATGGGTTTGGTTGCGCCCCAGCGCCGACCGGCAGAGACCGTCATAGACCAGCCAGGCGAGCGGGAAGCTGATCAGCGCGATCGCGACCGCGTTCCCGGTCGACAGAGCGCAGACTGCGGGATCGATGAGGTAAAGCTGCGGCTGGGAATAATAAACCGCCACCAGCAGGGCGAAGCCGAAGATCCAGGTGGAGTAGGCCTCCCACTTGAACCAGGCCAACTCCTTTGGGAGAAAACTCGGCGCCACCAGATATTTCTGCATGCGGTAGAAGCCGCCGCCATGCACCTGCCAGGCCTCGCCGCCGACGCCGGCGTCCAGCCCGTCACGTTTTTTCAGGCTGGCGTCCAGCGCGACGAAATAGAATGACGATCCGATCCAGGCGATCCCGGCGACGACATGCGTCCATCTAAGAAGAAGCGCTATCCAGTCGGTGATCGGCCACAATTCCATCAGGCGGTCCGCAGCTATTCTTCTTCCGTCAACTCGGAGGCAATTTTAGCCTGCGTGGCGATGCCTCAAATAGCAGAGAAACAGGGCCACCCCGATGCCGAACAGGCATCGGCGAGCGGGCAAAATATCGAAGCGGCTGAAGGCTCCGGCGGCGGCCGGCCTATTCGACCAGGGCGGGGTCGGCCGGGAAAATACCCGGCATCACGACAAAGCCTGGAATGCGCTTGATCCGGTCGGTCCAGCGCCGGATAGCGGGGTACGGCAGGCGCGAAATGCCCCCCTCCTCCGACAACATCACGTATGGAAAGCAGGCGATATCGGCGATCGTCGGATGATCGCCCGGGCAGAGCCAGTCCTGCCCCTGCTGCTCGGCGAACCACAGATGCTCGTCCAGCACGCGGAACAGGCTATGCGCGCCGGCACGGCATTTGGCGATGTCGAACTCGTAGAACATGCCGTCATGCAGCCGCGCGGCGGAGGCCGTCGCGGTGATACCGTCGGCGAAGGCGAGCCATTCGGCGATTT